>JBBRDP010000012.1:0-38131 GCA_038203795.1 Gemmatimonadales bacterium | reverse complement strand
GACTGGGCGGAAAACACATACCGCCCGTCAACATGTTGACCACGTGCCGCCAGTTCTCGCGTCGCGCCCACTCGGCGTGTCCAAATGGTGTCGCGTTCCACTTTGCTGGGTGCCAGCGCGTATCGGGCGATACGCATGCGCCCGTGACCGAATCGTGCATCGCGAGACGGCTCGTCGAAGCGAAACTGCACGCTCGACGCAACCTGCGACGCGGTGATGCGCGCCGTGGCCGGATCCGATGCGTGTGCGTCCACGGCGGCCTGGCAACCGGCTGCGCACGTCCACGCGATCGCGAATCCCGCTGCCGTGATACGGCGGCGCCAGTGTCGTGTGCCTCGTGTGCTGGTGTTCACGGCTACATGCTACCCCGCTGCGTCCCTGACGGTTGCCCCGTTGAGAAAGGGGTTGCCCGAGACGGCCTGAGGTGAATAAGATTCGAAGTTGCTGCCCCTTGGTGTAACTGGCAACACGCCTCACTCTGGATGAGGAGAGTCTAGGTTCGAGCCCTAGAGGGGCAACTTGAAGGCCCGCAGCGACTTCGGTCGGTGCGGGCCTTTCTGGTCGGGTGGCCGCGATCGCGTCGCACGCAGTTGTTTCCCTTATCAATTCGATCATGACCACTGTTCCGCACACGCTGCTCGCTGGCCAGGGGCTGACCACCACCAAGGCCCCGTACATCGAAGAGGCCGTCGCCAATGGCGAGATGTACATCGAGCAACCATACGCGCTGTATTCGCCCGAGAACCACGACACCTGGCGTCGGCTGTACGCGCGCTTGCAGGAGCGATGGGCACGATACGCCAACCGGCGTTTTCTCGACGGGCTCGCCACGTTGTCGTTCGATGCCTCGCAGGTGCCCCGACTTGAAGACGTAAACCGATTCATGGAGCCCCGCACCGGCTTCAAAGCGAAGGCCGTGAGTGGCTTCGTGCCCGCCTTCGATTTTTTCGATTGCCTGAGCCGACGCGAGTTTCCTACCACCATCACGATTCGTGACGGTGCATCGCTCGACTATCTCCCCGAGCCCGACATCTTTCACGACATCGCCGGTCACGTGCCCATGCACACCGATCCGGCGTTCGCGGAAACGCTCGTGCGGTTTGGCGCGTGTGCACATCTGGCGGCGGAGCTTGTCAGTGCGGAACCCGATCGCGCGGAGCGGCTGCGCCGGCTCACGAGCATTCAGAACGCGCTGCAGCGCTTCTTCTGGTTCACCATTGAGTTTGGCCTCATGCGCGGTGAGGCGCCCGGTGAAATCAAGGCGTACGGCTCAGGACTACTGTCGTCCTACGGCGAGTTGGTGCACAGCATTGACAGCCCGTCACTGCAGCGCTACCCACTCCAACTGGAGTGGGTCGTGAATCAGCACTTTGAAATCGATCACTACCAGCCGTTGCTGTTTATCGTGGACGATTTTGATCAGCTCTTCGAGCTGGTTGGCGAACTCGAAGCGTGGATGAAAAACGGCAAGCTCGACAACGTGACACCGGGTTATCGCCAGATGAGCGACGCCGACGTGCAGAGTTTCCTTACCGCGAGCCTCGCGCGCCGCTGACCGGCGCGCTGAGGTAATCCACCGCCAGCGCCGACATGGCGCGTACACCCGTCTCAAGCGCGGCTTCATCCGCGAAAAACAATGGCGAGTGATTGGCGGGGGCGGCGGCGGGATCCTGCCCCTTGGGCGTGACGCCGAGGAAGAAAAACACACCGGGGATGTCGCGCGTAAACTCGGGGAAGTCTTCGGAGCCCATGATCGGGTTCATGAACTTGAATCCGCCGGCACCGGCAGCGCGACGCAGCGTGGGCACCATGCGCTCGGTCAGCGACGTGTCGTTGGCTTGCACGAGTCCGCCTTCATCAATTTTCACGATAGCGGTCGCACCAGCGGACGTCGCAATGTCCTGCGCGGTGCGCGTGATGCGCGACGCAATGTCGCGACGCATGGCATCGTCGAACGTGCGCAGCGTCCCCACCATCACCACGCTGTCCGGAATGATGTTGCTGCGATTACCGCCTTGAATCTGACCAACCGTGAGCACGCTGGGCAGATACGCCACATTCACCTGACGGCTGGCGATCGTCTGCAAGCCCAGAATGATCTGCGCCGACACCACGATCGGGTCAACACCCGACCACGGCTGCGAGCCGTGCGTTTGACGACCCTTCACAATGATGGAGAAGTTGCCGGCCGCCGCCATCTGCGGACCAGTGCGCACGCCGATCTCGCCAACCATCGTGGGCCACACATGTAACCCGAAAATCGCGCTCGGCACTGGCGCACGCAGCGCGCCATCCGCGATCATCGCCTTTGCACCGCCCAGTCCTTCTTCGGCGGGCTGAAAGATGAACTTCACCGTGCCGGGCAGTGTGGCCTTCATGCCCGCGAGTACTTCGGCGGCGCCCATGAGAATTGCGACATGATTGTCGTGGCCACAGGCGTGCATCACACCCACCTCGGCGCCCTGCCACTGCGTCCGCACACGACTGCGAAACGGCAGGTCCACCTGTTCGGTAACAGGCAGCGCGTCCATGTCGGCACGTAGCGCGACCACTGGGCCGGGCCTGCCCCCGCGAAGAATCCCCACGACGCCCGTCTTTCCGATGCCTGTCTGCACTTCGAGTCCGAGCGACCTCAGGTGCGCGGCAACCAACGCGGCAGTGCGCACTTCTTCATTGCTGAGTTCCGGATGCTCGTGAATGTCGCGTCGCCACGCGATCACCTTGGGCATCACCGCCGGTAGTCGTGATTCAAGCTCACGCAGCAGCCTGCTGGCATCGGCCGATTGGGCCGCAGCCGAGTGCGGTGTCGCCGAGAGGAACAGCAGACCGGCGGTTGCGAAAGCAAACAGTTCTCGGATGCGCATGATCGGGAATGGCATTGTGGGATGCAACAGTACCTGGGCTCAAGCACGTGGCGGCAAACGTAGGTGCGGCGCACGACACGGGGAAGGGCGACGGCTACGGCTCGCCGACCACCCTACTCCTCGCGAGAGATTGACATAGGGGGAGGGGGTATACCATTTTCAAGGAGAATTCAGTGAGTCCTCTCGCTCTGAGGTACACATGTTCACCTCATTTTCTCTCGTGGACGCCGCAGCCATCGCGATGGGCCTCACGCTGATCGCGGTCATCAACTGGTACTTCTTTCTGGCGGAACGCGCCTCAGTTGTCGCGGTGAGCGGGTCGAGCGGCGTGCCCGAGGTCGCCATTACCGTCCACGGCGGCTACCAGCCGTCGACGGTGCGCGTGGCGGCGGGCTCGCCGGTGCGACTGGTGTTCGATCGGCAGGAAACCAACAGTTGTTCTGAGGAAATCGTGTTTGCGGATTTCGGTATACGCCGATTCTTGCCGTCGTTCCAGAAAACGGCCATCGAAATCACACCGGAGACACCGGGCACCTACGAGTTCACCTGCGGCATGAGCATGTTACGCGGCCAGGTGGTGGCCGAATGACGACCGCCGCTGCCCCAGACACGACGATGGCACCGCCCGGCAGTTCGGCGAGCGTGGTGCTCCCCGTCTCGGGGATGACGTGCGCCGCGTGCCAGTCGCGCGTCCAGCGCACCCTGCAGAAAACCGCAGGAGTGCGTGATGCCACGGTGAATCTGATGATGGCGAATGCGACGGTCGCATACGACCCACAGGCAATCTCTCCTGAAGCACTCGTGGAGATTGTACGAACGACCGGCTACGGGTCGGAACTGCCCGCGCCAGATCGCTCGGCGATGGACGAACAAGTCGCGCGCGACGAGGCGATGGAAGAGGAGTACCGCGTGCTGCGACGCAAGGCCATCGTGAGCGGCATCGCGGGCGCAGTGGCGATGATGGTGAGCATGCCGCTGATGGGTGCATTCGACAATGTGCACCAGCACGGCACCGTCGCCGATCCACTCATGCGATGGGCCATGGAACGCATGACGCCGAGTTTGCAATCGGTTGTTCCGTGGTTGTACGCGATTCCGACGCCGGTGCTCACATGGGGCCTGCTCTTGCTCACGGTTGGCGTGATGTGGTGGGCGGGGCGTCACTTCTACACGCGCGCCTGGGCGGCCTTCCGTCATCACGCGGCGGACATGAATACGCTCATCGCTGTGGGCACGGGCGCGGCGTTCGTCTATTCCGTGTTCGCGACCGTGGCACCGCAGCTGTTCATCGCGTACGGTGTCATGCCCGACGTGTACTTCGAAGCGGTGATCATCATCATCGCGTTCATTCTCACGGGCAACGCCTTCGAAGCGCGGGCCAAACAGCGCACATCGTCCGCGCTGCGCGCCTTGTCGCAACTGCAGCCGAAAACCGCTCGTGTCCTGCGCGCCGGTAGCGAAGTGGACGTGCCGGTGGTGAACGTGCAGCGCGGCGATGTGGTGCTCGTGCGTCCGGGAGAACGTGTGCCGGTGGACGGGCAGGTGGTGAGCGGCGAGAGTGCCGTTGATGAGAGCATGCTCACGGGGGAGTCGCGTCCTGTTGCCAAAATCGCGGGTGATTCGGTGATTGGCGGTACGATCAACCGGACGGGTGCGTTCCGATTCTCGGCCACCACACTTGGTGAGCAGAGCGTGCTCGCCCAGATGGTGCGACTGATGCGTGATGCACAGGGCAGTCGCGCGCCGATTCAGCGATTGGCCGACCGGATCAGCGCGGTGTTCGTGCCGGTGGTGATGAGCCTCGCCGTGGCCACGTTCACGGTGTGGTTCGTGTTGCTGCACGCGAACGGCGGTGCGGCGGGCGAAGCGCTCGTGCGCGGATTTGCGGCGTCGGTCGCCGTGCTCATCATCGCCTGTCCGTGCGCAATGGGGCTCGCGGTGCCGACGGCGGTCATGGTGGCCACAGGCAAGGGAGCCGAACTTGGGGTGCTCATCAAGGGCGGTGAAGCGTTACAGCGCGCCGGTGACGTGACGACGGTGGTGCTCGACAAGACGGGCACGATTACCGAAGGCCGACCAACGGTCACCGATATTGTCATGGCGCCTTCCGCAGTGGTCGAGGAGTCGGAGCTGCTGCGTCTTGTCGCGTCACTCGAAGGCTCGAGTGAACACGCGCTGGCCGATGCGATCGTGCGCCACGCGAACGACCAAGGACTGAAGCTCGTGGTTCCCGATGCCTTTGAAAGTGTGACCGGGCTCGGCGTGCATGGTGTCGTGGACGAACACGCGGTCGCGGTTGGCAATGCCGCGTACGTGCGCTCGTGGGCGGTGGACCCGGCGCCGCTCCGTGATATCGCCGAGGCGTTTGCGAACGATGCCAAGACGCCGATGTACGCCATGGTGAACGGTGCGCTGGCGGGTGTGATTGCGGTAGCTGATCCGGTGCGCGCCACGTCGCGCGACGCGATTGCGCGGCTGCGTGCGATGGGTCTCGACGTGATCATGCTCACCGGCGACAACGAAGCGACGGCACAGGCGGTCGCGCGCCTGGCGGGGATTGCGCACGTCGTCTCGGGTGTGCTGCCCGAGGGCAAGGTCGCGGAGATCGTGCGGCTGCAGGGGGCAGGACGTGTGGTCGCGATGGTTGGCGACGGGGTGAACGATGCACCGGCGCTCGCGACGGCCGACGTTGGCATCGCCATCGGCAGCGGCACCGACGTCGCGGTCGAGGCGGCAGATCTGGCGCTCATGCGCGGCGACTTGTTCGGCGTAGCCGATGCAATTCGATTGTCGCGCCGCACCATGCGCACGATGAAGCAGAATCTGTTCTGGGCCTTCGCCTACAACACCGTTGGGATCCCGATTGCGGCCGGTGCGCTCTTTCCGATTGCCGGTCTGCTGCTCAGTCCGATGCTCGCGAGCGCGGCGATGGCGTTCAGTTCGGTGAGTGTGGTGGCCAATAGTCTGCGCTTACGCACGTTTCGTGCGGCACAGCACTGACAGAGTGCGTGCACGGCGGCCGATCATGCGAATAACGCACCGCAGCGCGCGGCCAATCAGCTGCGCGCGGCCACCACTGCAAGGCAGAGCCATCCGGCAATGAAGCACACGCCGCCGATGGGCGTGATGGCACCGAGCGCGCGTACGCCGGTAAACGTCATCGCGTAGAGCGAGCCGGAGAAGAGAATTGTGCCGGCCACGAAGAGCCAACCGCTCGCCGAAACGAGGCTGCCAGGCCAACGCGAAGCCGCCCACGCCACCACGAGCAACGCGAGCGCGTGATACATCTGGTAGCGCGCGGCGGTTTCGAATACCTCGAGTTGGCGCGGCTCGAGCCGAGCGCGCAGAGCGTGAGCACCGAACGCACCGGCGGCCACACTGACGGCGGCCGAGAGTGCACCGATCATCATGAAGAGACGTTCCATGCGGATGAACTTAACCGCTGCGCCGTCAGGGCACTACGACACGGCGCGTGACGGATCGCACGCCATCGGAGAAGACGAGGTCGAGCTGCGGCCGGCCACTCACCTGCGCGACCTGGTCGCTGCGGCGGGCAAACATCAGGATCGCGCCTGTGCTGACATCACGCACCATCACCGCTGGCCACTCGCTGCGGTTCCACGAAATGCTGAGCGCCGCAGTGCCGCGCCGCACGACGGTGGCGTCGGGGGAAATCACCATGGACCGTCCGTCGTTGGCGCGCACGCGCGTCACCGCAGCCGGTGCTCGCGGCGCGTCCGCCACGCGGCGCTCTGTCAGCACGCGCGTGCCCTCACGCACACGAATCGCAGCGGCAGGAGATGTCCAACTGCGCACCGGCACGCTGAACGCAAACGTGCGGACATCGTCGCGATGGTCGATCTGATCGCCGTCGAATCGTGTAGTGCTGAGCACACGATCACGTGCGTCGAGTACATCGATCACGTAGCGTCCACGGCCGACGGGCGGTGGCGCGGGGGACGCCACAATGCGGAAGGCCGGTTCAAGTTGGGCCTCGCCATTCGTGATGTGCCCCCAGAGCAGCAGCACCGAATCCGGCACTGGCGCCACGACGCGTCGAAGTGCGTTCTCCGCCCCGAATCCATTGATTGCCCGGTAGTTGAGAATGCCGGTCCACGTGTAATCGCTGATCCACTGCACGTTGCAGTAGCCCATGATATCGTTGGTGCTCAGCGGATTCAGCAGGGAGGAACCCGTCCATCCCCAACTGCCGATGCCCGAACCATACGGGTATCTGGGGTCGATGAACCCGGCGCCGCATCCAGGGCTGTGGAAGCGGCCAAAATTGTGTCCCAATTCGTGCGCCAGCACGCGCTGGGCGGATCCTGGCTTATCCCAGCTCAACAGGTACTTCCCGCCGATCGACGCGAGGCCCGCAATGCCATTCGCATAGGGGGTGCCGACAACGCCAGCGTAGTGCGAGCCACTACCACTTTCGGCGATCCGCAACGCATTGATTTCGCTGAGGATGGTGATCCAGCCGCTGTTTGCATCGCCCGCCTGCAACGTCGGCGCGGCGGTCGTGAACGGTGAACGTACCGCGACGAACGTGGTTTCGAGTGGCAGGATCGTGCGCGCCACACTGAAGAGTGTGTTGGCGTTCGCCGCAGTGACATTCCCGGTGAGTCCGTCGATCGGGTGATGAATCGGTACCAGCGTCAAGCTGAACAAGGGCACGGTACGCACATCGACTGGTTGCGTGCCGGATTGTGGCCAGCGGTTGTTCGCGGGGTTCGCGTCCACCATGTCCGCCGAGTCGGAAAAGTCGACGACAAAGCGCATGCCTTCACGCACGTCGCCGGCGTCGATGGTGGCATTCCATGAGCGTTCGAGTACGGCCTCGTCGATATCGAGCGGAGTACTGGGCGTCGGGGAGGGCACACGCAGTGTGCGGTAGAGTGCGCCTCCCTGGTAGAGCCGAACGCGAATCGCGAGCGTATCATTGTTGCCCTGCGTCGCTCTCGCGAAGACGCGCATGAGTGCGGCGCGTGAGGCAACCAGCGGAACGGTTCCGCTGGGGAGCTGCGCGGCCTGCGTGAGGTACGCGCCGTCGATGGCGAAGTCGAGGGTGGGGCCTATCACTTCGTTATAGCTCACGTGGGCGGTGGTCGCCTCGAGCGATGTGCGCACGATGACCGTTCGCTGCGCCGGCTCCGGCACAAACAGCGAGCCTCCCGCTAGCCGTGCCGTCGCGCGCACGACGTACGTGCCGGGAGACAGGTTGGTGCGCATGGCGGACGCGGTCAATGTCCACGGGAATCCCGGTACGGAGCTACCGTCGGCGGCGCTGACCACGACGTTGGCGGTCACGGTGTCGGGGAGACCAGCAATGTGCACTGCGAGCGCGCCGGTCGCGAGCGTGTAGGTGACCTCATGCTGTGCGGGTACGCCGAAGTCGATCGTCACGATGTGCGCGGCGGTGAGCGGCGCATAGGTGTGCGTGCTCGTGGAGATCGGAGACACGCGTATGGTGTACGGACCCGGTACCAGCTCCGTCAGCGTTGCCCCTTGAGGAAGCACGCGCGTGAATCCACCCGGTCCAGTCACCGTGACGTCGGCATGCACGCTCGCCGGTACGCCGCTGATCGCGATGGACAACGAGGCCGTGAGGCGATCGTACGCGAGTGTTCGTGTGATGGTGCCACCGGCCGCCACAACAATCGTATCGGCTGACTGCTGCGGTGCGTATCGCGCACGCTCAGTATGGAACGTTTGCGGCTTCACGATGAACGTGCCGGCCGGCAGTTCGGAGAACACCAGTGTGTCGGCTGTGATCGGAATTGTACGCACCGTACGATCGAGGCCCTCCAACGTGACGAAGCCGAGCCTGTCGGCTGCGGGCACGCCAGCGACGAGCAGTCTCAGGGTCGCGCGTTGCGTGTTGAACGGGATCGTGATCGCGCCCGAAATCGGACCGGCGGTGACCACGACGGTGTCGGTTGCTTTGGATGGCGCGTACAGCACACCATCGACAATGCGGGGCAGGGGCGTGATCACGTACGTTCCCGTCGCCAGGAACGCGATCCGTGCAGGCAGAGTCAGCATATCGACGCGTCCGTCGGGATGTCGCAGCTGCGCGGAAAGCCGAGTCGTGTCGGGCGGTCCGCCAAACGCGCGCAGATCGAGACCGCCGGTGAGCGCGCTGTAGGTTAGCGACGCGACCCG
This sequence comes from Gemmatimonadales bacterium, assembly GCA_038203795.1. Lineage (GTDB taxonomy): Bacteria > Gemmatimonadota > Gemmatimonadetes > Gemmatimonadales > Gemmatimonadaceae > JAABRT01. Next base: position 29,102 of record JBBRDP010000012.1, on the reverse strand, counting down.
TGTGCTGGCGAGGGCAACGTCAATCGACTGGGAGTCCGGGGACGCCGTATAGCGGACCGAATCGTACTCGGCACGCTGCGCGGTGATGGTCACGCGGCCGTTGGTGCGTACGAACACCGTACCGGACTGCAGGAGCACGGTGTCGAGTCCGGCCGGTCCACGCAGTCGCGCACCGAAACCGGCGGTGCGAAGTGCCTGTTCCGTGGCACCGTTCGCGGGCACGCCCGTCAGCTGAATCAGCAACTGTGCGGGCGTGGTTGGGACATCGACCGGCGGCTCATTCACCGATCCGCTCCCACCATCACAGCCCGCGAACACCAGCGCGAGCGCGGCCATCGCACCCCGCCAGCGCCGGATCAGTTGCTCGCAGGGCGACAGGACTTTGTGAGTCTGGTCAGCTCGCGCGGATTCTCGAGAATCTTCCAAAAATCTCCCAGATAGCGGGCGGTCTGCTGGCGCCTGTTGTCCGACAAGTTGGGAATCGCACTCCACACCGAGTCGACGGCAGCGCGGCTGGCCAGATACCGCGAGACCGCAGGCGACCACTCTTCCAAAGTGTAACAGGGACCCATGTAATGCCGCTCCGTGACTGACTTGATAGGGAGCCGATAGTCGGGTTTCGCGTAGCGAGCGTTCACCAATCCTACCCAATCCCAGTCGTATGCAACGGGCCGATACGTTCCCGCCGAGTCCTGCAGCAGGTACACGTTGTGCTGTCCGCTGATGGACCAGTCGGGGTTCCCGACCATGACTGAAAATAATGCGACGGATTGCAGCGTGGGTGCGTCGATGTCGTCAAAACGTGCACCCAGGAGCTTGTCTGCGAGTTTCATGTTGAGCTCCTTGGCAACTTCCTCCTCGGTCTCACTGAAAAACGCCTGTACGGTGATCGGTTTGACCCGGTCGCTGGAGTCGCGGTAGGTGATCTGTGCCAGGCGTGTGCGTGGATGCATCGCGTTGAGAGCGGCATAGGTGCGGTATACTCCGTATTCGAGCAAGATATACTGCTGATACTCGTCACTTCCCGTACGACAGGGGGTGACCAGCTTGAGCCGTGGATTGCCTTGCAACTGCGTGCCACGCGCATCGTTGTCGTTCACGCGTACGAACAGCGGTGGGAATTCGCAGTTGCCGCGTTGCCGCCGGAAATGCCCGCGCGCGCGTAACTCCACCGGCACCGTGACCGTGCTGTCACCATCGACGTACACGAACTCGGCACCGAACCAGGCCAGTTTCGTGGAGTCACGCTCGCGTACGAGATCGCGCAGATTGGTGGTGATCGTCACACTCAGCACGGAATCGCTTCGGAAGAGCGGCTGCGCGCCTGCCGTGCCGGCCGGCGTGAACATCGCAGCCATCAGGGTCGCGAGGCCCGATAGCACGAGGGAACGCGAGGGCCGCAGGTACCGGTTGATAGTGCGCAGCATTATCGGAGCTCCAGTTTTCGCACGGGTGATCCCGGAATAGCGCGGAGGTCATCGCTCACCACGCCGATCGTCACGGTCTCGGAAAAGGTGACGCCATATTCGGCAATGCGCAACTCATCCTGCTGCACGGAACCCATGAACTTCCACCGCGTGAAGAAGCCGTTGAAGCGTGGCTCGACGGCGATACGAGTGGCCTCGATGTCCATGGTGTGAATACGCAGCAGATGTTCAAATGCGGCCGGCGCTTCGCGCTCTCCCGACTCCTGCTCGTCGCTGGCGTTGCGCTTGCGACGCCGCCATGCGCGGTCGGCGATGGCTTCCAGTTGCTCCGACGAGAGCGACTTGAGCACCTCATCGTCGAGCTTCGCCACAAACATGCCGGTACGATTCGCCACGGCGAGGGCGCGTTGCATGCGCTTTTCGGCGGTCTTGCCTTCGAGTGCCGACGGGCGCCCGAAATCGGTGTACCACAAGCCGAGCATGAGTGCGTTGAACCCCACCGAAATCACCCAGGACACACTGGGCGCGACGGCGGCCGCCATGCCGATGCCTGTCACGACAAAAATGCCCGTGGCATCTTTGCTGTCATCCAGGGTGGTACGGAATCGGACGGCGGCCACGATGCCGCCGAGCGAGAAGGCCAGCGCCAGCGAGAACTTCACCAGCACGACAATGCCGGCCACCACCACGGGCAGAATGAGATACGTCTGGACGATCGATTGTTGGTAGCCCTTCTTGCGGCGCGTGAGCGTGTAGATCCAGGCCACCGGGAGCGAGGTGGCGAACGCGGTGAGCATGGCCACCACGGTGGCCAGCGGCGTGGGGCCCTGTCCGCCAGTCGTGGCCGCTGAGCCGGGCGGCACCATGAGGTCGCTCAGTGACTCGCCGCCGAGTTCGCCCCAGGCCGACGGCACGTAGCGGTAGCTCAACGCGGCAAGCGTGCCGAAGAGCGCGTAGTATATGACAACGCGGGCGACCACGTTTCGCCAGAGAGGATGCTTGAGAAGCCAGTTCATAAAGCCGAACATGGAGTCTCGCGCGCCGGATCACAACGGCGTGATTGGTGTTCGATAGCTAGTTTCCCTGAAACCCTTCGCTCACACGCTCCGTGATTCGACTCCTAATCGTCGCGAGCCTGATCGTCACCGGCTGTGCGCACGCCCAGTCGGCCCCTTCGGTCTCTTCGGTCTCTTCGGTCTCTTCGGCCCCTTCGGCCCCTTCGGCCTCTCCGGCCGGTCGATCGGCCGCGCCCGCCCTCGTAGTGGTGGTCACGGTCGATCAGTTGACCCCCGCGCTGCTCGACCGCTGGCGCGACCAGCTCACTGGTGGCCTGCGACGGCTGACGACGGAGGGCGCGGTCTTCACGCAGGCGTATCACGACCACGCCATTACGGAAACCGCGCCCGGACACGCGTCCATCCTGTCGGGGCGCTTTCCCTACAGCACCGGGATCGCCGCGAACCTGGCCGGTGTGAACACGAACGAAAACCCACTGCTCGGCGCCGAAGGTATGGGCGCGAGTCCCGCGCGCTTTGTGGGGACCACGCTCGCCGACTGGATGACCACCGCCGACGCGGAAACGCGCGTGCTGTCGGTGTCGCGCAAGGATCGGGGTGCGATTCTGCCCATCGGACGTGGCAAATACGCCGTGTTCTGGTATGCCCCCTCGAATGGGACGTTCACCAACAGCACGTGGTACGGCACGCAGTTGCCGGACTGGGTGACCCGGTTCAACGACGAGCAGCCCGTGATGAGCCGGTTCGCGGGGCGCCGGTGGGATCTGTTGCTCGCGGACTCCGCCTACGCCGAACCGGATTCGGTAATCTTCGAAAGCTTTGGTCAGAGCTTTGTGTTTCCCTACGACATGCCATCGGACACGCTTACGGCCACCAACATGCTGATTTCGTTTCCGTTCATGGACGAACTCACGCTGGACTTCGCCTGGCGCGGTGTGCAGGAGATGCAGCTCGGGCAGCGTGGCCATACCGACCTGTTGGCCGTGTCACTCTCCACGACCGATGCGGTGGGGCATCGCTGGGGGCCGGAGTCGCGCGAAATGCACGACCAGATCCTGCGTCTCGATCGGTCGCTGGGGCAGTTCATCGATTCGTTGACCGAACAATTTGGCGCGGACAACGTGATCATCGCGCTCACAAGCGATCACGGCGGCGCGCCGAGTCCGGATATGCGCTCCCTACAGGTAGACAACACCGGCGCACGGCGCGTGATGCTCGATGATTTTCAACCAGCGATCTCCGCCTCGGCGGCCCGTGCGACGCAGGTGCGTTTCCCGCTGGAAGCGCTCAACTTTGATGGCTTCACGCTCACCGTGGATCGCACGATGATCCGCGGACGCGATCGCGATATCCGCAACATCGCCGAGTCGTTTGCCAAGTCCGCACGCACTGTTCCGGGCGTCCTGCGAGTTGATCTCATTGACGACCTGGCGAAGTCTGACACCGTGCAGGATGCCATCGCGCGGCGCTGGTTGCATATGTTTCGCCCCGGTGGAGATGTCGCCGCCGTCGTCACGCTGCATCCGTACAGTGTGTTCGGTCGGGGCAATGTAGCCACGCACGGCAGTCCGCACGACTACGATGCACATGTTCCGCTGATTTTCTGGGGCGCGCCGTTTCGGACGGTGCGTGACGACCACTTCGTGCGTGTTGTAGACCTGGCGCCGACCCTCGCGTTTGTGCTGGGCGTGCGCATCGCGGAAAAAATTGATGGACGCGCGATACCAGAGGCGTTGCGCGGGACGCCCTGACCACGCGGACTACGGTGTGATCGTGCCGCGATCGGCTTCGATGCGGCCGACGTGTTCCCGGTTGTCCGCGCGCACTCGCACGTCCACCGTCTTCAGCGACGGAAACCGCTTGGTGAATCCGAAGCGAATGTCGTGACCGCGTAGCGGCTTGGCACAAGAGAGTGTGTACTCGCCATGCACGTCGATGTGCGCGCGGTTGCGCTCGTCGCGGAACTCATGCACATGACTGCCGTCGTCGCTGGCGTGGCCATGACTGTCCTCGCCGGCGTGGACGGCCGTGGCGATGATGGTGCAGCCGAGTGACGGATCGAAGATCAGCAGTTCGGCGATGCGCGAACGCAGCGCCGTCAGCGATGCCGCACGCTGCTCGCGCTGCGCCGCCGTGCGCGGTTCGCGTTCGAAACCGTACACCGACTGCGCCGCCGCGGTGAACGCGATCGTGCCGGTGCGTCCGTTGAGCACGATGTCGAGCGTACCGGCGCCATGCGTATGACGGGCCTGCGCCGCTACGCGTGCCGCAGCCTCCGCCGCCAGCTGTGGCGCGACGGGCTGTGCCATCAGCGGTGCGCGCGCGGTGGTCAGCCCGCAAGCGAGCATGACAGCGAACGCGGTCGCGTCAGTCACCGGCCACCGGCTGTGGCATTGGACCGCGCAAGGCTGACGACGAACCGAGCACGAGCGCCCGCAGTCGATCCGTCAGCGCGTGCATCAACACGTACATGCATGGAACGACGAACAGCGTGAGCAGCGTGGAAACGGACAACCCACCAACGACGGCAATCGCCAGCGGTCGCATCAGCTCTGATCCGTCGCCGAGTCCAAGCGCCAGCGGTGCCGTGCCCACGAGCGACGTGATGGTCGTCATGAGAATCGGACGCATGCGAGCGGCTCCCGCTTCGACGACCGCGTCCATCACCGAGGCGCCGGTTTCCCGGATGTGGCTATTCACAAACTCCACCAGCAGAATCGAGTTGTTCACCACGATGCCCGCGAGCAAAATCATGCCGAGCAGGGCCGGTGCGCTCAACGGAAATCCGGTGAGCTTGAAGATGCCCACCACCCCAACGAGCGACATCGGCACGGCGGCGAGAATCACGAACGGATCGGTGAGGCTTTCGTACTGCACGGACAGCACCACGAACACGAGAAAAATGGCGAGCCCCACCACGAGGAACATCTGCGCGTTGCTCTCTTCAATCGCTTCTGCTTCACCGCCGATGATCACACCATAGCCATCGGGCAGGTCGAGTTGCGCGAGGCGACTGCGAATGGAATCCGTCACCGCACCCACCGTGGCAACGGCGGTGATGACGTCACCGGTGAGTTGCACTTGTCGGTTCTGGTTCACACGACGGATACTCGACGGGCCGAGCGCCGGCCCTACGAACGCGACGTCACGCAATTGAATCGGCGCGCGACCGATCCCCGCTGGAAAGAGCGGGAGATCGGCCAGATTGTTGACGCTCTGAAAGCGACCGCGTGGGAAGAACACGCGCACGTCATACTCAAAATTCCCTTCGGCGTAGCGCGTCGCCACGGTACCATCGAGCGCCGTGCGGATGGTCTGGCCAACGGTGGCCACGTCGAGGCCGAGCGTGCGAGCACGCTCGCGATCGAGTTCGATGGACAGCAGTGGATTTTGCTCGTCGGCCTGCAACTCAAAGTTCTGCAAGCCCGGGGTACCTTGCAGCGCACGCGCGATATTTCGACCGATCTGTTCAAGGGTCGGCAGCTCATCCCCAACGATCGCAACGGAGACGGCTTCCCCGCTGCTTGACGTGCGCAGTCCGCGGATACGCGGCGGACGAACGCCAACGCGCGCACCGGCGAATCCACGCGCATCGATACGTTGCTGCAGTTCCGTCACCCACTGATCGGCGCTCATCGAGCGGTCTTTTGTGGCGACCAGGCGGATGTCGAGGCTGCCGCGGCCTGCGTTGGCGCTGCTCGATCCACCAAACAGGAATCCACCAGCGGTCGAAAAGACGCTCCGCACGCCCGGCATCTCACCCACCATGCGCTCGAGTTCGCGCGTGAGGCGATCGGTCTGCGCCGGTGTCGCACCGGCCGGAAGCCGCACATAGGCACTGACCGTACCGTCGTCGACCTGCGGCAGGAACTCCGTGGGAATGCCGCGACCGACATACACCGCGAGGCCGGATACAGCGACGGCCGCCCCGACGACCGCCCAACGCCAGCGTACCGCCCCTGCTGCCGCGACACGGTACGTGCGCACGAGTCCCTGAATGAATCGATCGAAGGCGACCAACGGCGGAAAGCGTTCGAGCCCGCTGGAGAAGCGCACCTTCCCCAGCTGCGCCGCGAGCATCGGCACCAATGTCAGAGCCAGCGGCAACGACGCCAGAATGGCGAACGAAATCGTGAGAATCAGTTCGCGAAAAAGCAGCGCCGCGAGACCCGTGATGAGCAGGAAGGGCGCAACCGATGCGAGATTCGTGGTCGTCGACGCGATGACCGCGTTCCCCACTTCTGCGGCCCCAACGTGCGCGCTCTCCTCCGCGTCGAGACCATCCACGGTGCGGCGCCGATAGATGTTCTCGAGCATCACGATGGCGTTGTCGAGCAACAACCCGGTGCCAAGCGCGAGTCCACCGAGCGACATGATGTTGAGCGTCAGATCGCCAATACCCATCATGATGAAGGTGGCCAGTACCGCAAGCGGAATGGACACCCCGATGATGAACGTTTTCCGGAACGAGCGCAGGAAGATGAGCACGACGAGCATCGCCAGACACGCACCCACCAGCGCCGCGTCACGTACCGACGTGAGCGCGTCGCGAATGAAGCCCGACTGATCGAACGTCACGCTGAACGCGATATCCTTCGGGATGTAGGAACTCGCACGCAGTTTCTGCAACGAGGCTTCCACGCCGTCCACCACTTCAACCGTGTTGGCTTCCGGTTGCTTCTGGATGCCAATCCGGACAGCGGGCTCACCGTTGAGGCGCGCCCAGAAGCGTTGTTCCTGACTGGTATCACGCACGATGGCCACGTCGCGCAGCGGAACCCGGGTATCACCCGCGCCACTCAGCAACACATTCCGAATGTCGTTGACGTTTTCGAACTTGCCCGAGGTACGACTCACCAGCTCGAGGTCGGGACCGGACACACGTCCGCCGGCGATATTCTGATTGTCGTTGCGTAGTGACGCGAGCACACCGTTCACGGTGAGCCCGAACCCGCGCAGTCGCTCGGGGTCGAGCTCGACCTGGATTTCGCGCACCAGTCCGCCTGACACATCAACCGACGCGACACCATCAACCGACAGGAGCTGCGGACGCAGTCGTTGCTCCACCCATTGCCGCAGCGCAACGAGATCGCGCTCCGACGAGGAGAAGGCGACCTGATAAATCTGCATCTGCGACGGATCCGACTTGTTGATGACCGGCGGATCCGCTTCGACTGGAAGACGGGCGCGCACACGTTCCACGTTCTTGGCCGCGTCCTGCAACGCGAAATCGACGTTCGTGCCGTACCGAAAATCGAGGGAGATGTTGACGCGGCCCTCGGAGATGTCCGTTTCCATCCGCTGCAGATTCTGAGTCGTCGCGAGCGATGACTCGAGCACCTTGGCCACGGTCTCTTCGAGCACCACGGGCTCGACACCGGCGTTCGACACAGACACGCGAACCTGCGGATAGACAATACGTGGCAGCAAATCAACCGGCAGTCGCCCGACATACACCATCCCGAGAACGAGCAGCGTGCTGGTGAGCATCAGCGTGCCGATCGGGCGCATGATCGACCAGCTCGAAATCCCTCGACGCTTGCCCTTGCCGTTCGTAGGGGACTCCTCGCGACGAGCGGGTCCGCTCATCGCCCTGCACTCACGCCCGCGAGGCGCGCGCTGTCAGTCACTACGGCGGAGGGCGCCACGGCGGAGGGCGCCAGGGCCGTCCCGACCGCTTCTGTCGCCGGTGCGGCTTTCCGTGTCGGTGCGTCAGGGGAGAGCGGTTCGACGATGCGGACTTTGCCCCCCTCTCGCACGATCGAGTTGCCGGCCACAATGACAGTGTCACCCACGACCAGCCCGGAGAACACTTCGAGCCGGCCGTCGATATCGGCGCCAACCCGCACGGCGCGGCGCTCTGCCAACCCATCTCGGATGATGAATACGCTGCGCGCTCCGGTTGCGCCGAGCACCGCACGCGTAGGTACCACCATCGCGTCCTCCCGCGCACCCAGTCGGAGCACCGCCCGCACGGTATAGCCGGGGCGCAGTTGCGCCGTGGCCTGGCCGGTGATCGCGACCTCCACGGGGACCAGTCGCGACACGGAATCCGCAGCCGGGAAAATGCGCCGAATCCGACCCGGGAAGGCGGCACCGCCGAGCGCGTCAACCGCCAACGACACCTCGGCACCGGTGCGCAGCTGAGACACTTCCAACTCCGACACGGGCAGGCGAACCACCAAGGTCGTCAGGTCGGAGACCGTGAAAATGCGTGTATTGGGGGCGACAATGTCGCCGCTCTGGACGAACCGTGCGGTCACGACGCCACTGATGGGCGCCTTGATCACCGCGAAGCCAAGTCGCGTGCGCAACTGGGTCACCGAGGCCTTGGCAGCGGCGAGCGCGCTGCGGTCGCGCTCGTTTTCGGCGGCGGTCACAATTTGCTGCTGGTAAAGGTCCGCCGACCGCGTGGCGGTGGCCTGGGCGAAGGTGAGCGCGGCTTCGGCGGCTCGAACCTGCGCCTGCAGCTCGCGGGCGTCGATTTCAGCCAGAATTTGGCCTTCCGAGACCCGCGTTCCCTCTTCGGCGCGCACCTTTAGCAGGGCGCCGCCCAACTGGGCGTTCACGCTGACGGTGCGAATCGGTTCGAGCAGGCCAGTAACGAGGCTGGTATTGACCATGGCCGAGCGCTCGACGAGCGCGATTTCCACCGGAGTGACTTGATCCGCGCCGCCACCGCGTCCACGTCCGCCGCCGCCGGGTGTGGACGCGGCGCTCTGGCCGCCGTCTTTGCTGCAGGCGGACAGCGACAGCATCGCCAGCGATGCGTACAGCAGGGTTTTCTTTCCAATCACAAAACGCATGAACTCGGGGCTATAGCGAGCACAACGGGGATCCTGCCGTGTCTCGGCAGCATCCCCGTGACTACCCGCTATACGCGCCGCGCGGTCCCGACGTTCGCCAGCGCAGTTGGGTCCTCGGTCTCCGCTCGGGTTCCGAACCGGCAATAGATTAAATCTATGGGAACGACTCCTGCACTCGTCGATCACCGAACACCGTCCCACACGCCACCGCTGCGGCATGTGACAACCGCACGTCTGATCGCACGAGCACTGCTCCTGCGCTGTCCAAACTGCGGTGGACGCGGAATCTTCGCTTCGTTTTTTGCGCTCAAGCCCCAGTGCCCTACGTGTGGACTTCGCATCGAGCGCGGCGAAAGCGACTACTTCGTTGGCGCGTACCTGTTCAACCTGATTGCCGTTGAACTCATTTTGTTTTTCTGCGTCTGCGGCTTCGTGTTTGTCACCTGGCCCGATGTGCCTTGGGACCTGCTGACGTACGTGAGCGGAGGATTGATGCTCGCCGGGTGTCTGCTCTGCTATCCGTTCGCGAAAACAACGTGGTTGGCGGTGGATCTCGCGATTCGCCCGCTCTCGGAAGACGAGATGCGCTGGCACCGGGACGCGGGTGTGATCGGCGACCGGGACCTGCCGCACGTCTGAATGGCCACGGCGCCGCTGACGCGCGGGCGAGCCCGCTCCAGGCTGTGGCACAGCACGCTGTGGTCGGTCTTTCGCTTCGAGCTTGGCATTCAGCGTCGCGAGCCGGCCACTGTGTTGTACGCACTCGTCTTTCTGCTCCTCACATTCGCGTTCGTGAGCAGCGGAACGGTTGAACTGGTCCGTGACCGCGGTACGTTGCCCAAGTTGTCGTCGCTGGCCATCGCGCTGTCGATGAGTGGACTGACGGCGTTTGGACAAGTGATTACTACCATGATCACGGCGAGCGCGCTGTTGCGTGATCGGGCGTGGCGTACCGATCAGCTGGTCTTCACCACGTCGGTCGATCTGCGGGTGTGGCTCGTGGGACGGTGGCTGGCGGCCTGCACGGTCATGATCGTGGTGTACAGCGCGCTCGTGAGCGGCGTGATGCTCGGGGCGTTGGCTCCGTGGGTTGAGCGCGACGTGTCTCTGGGCACAGTGCTCGTTCGCGCGTTGTGGCCGTGGGTGACGCTGACGTTGCCAACCACGTTGGCGATTGCCACGGTACTCACAGCCGTAGCCGCGCGCACGCAGCGTTTACTCGCCGTGCTCGCGGCCGCGTTGCTGCTGCTGTTCCTCTGGCAGGGATGCGAAGCGGTGTGGCAGGCGAATGCGCGTTTCCTGCAAGCGCCCAACCGGCTTGTCTTGGCCTCTGCAATGCTCGATCCGTTCGGCACCGTGGCACTGCAAGTGGTCACGGCATCATGGAGTGACGTCGATCGGGCAACCCGTCTGGTGCCGTGGCTCGGGTTGGTTGGCGCCAGTCGCGTGGTGTGGCTCGCGATCGCCGGCGCGATCGGCGTCGTGATGCTGCGCTGGCGTTCGGAAGCGCCACGCCTTGATGACACCATACGCAGAGTCGCGAGCCCTCCTGCGACCCCGGAACGGGCGCACCCCACGCTCGCTGCACTCGCAGTCAGTATACACGCACGCGCGACTCCCACAGTCGCCGCAGGCCCACCCATTCCACACGCACGCGCCGCGCGCACGCTCCCGGCGCGCACCACCGCGCTGCACAGCGTTGCGCTCTTTACGCTGCGTTGGCTCTGGCGGGATAACGGGTGGCGCGTGATCGCCGCGCTCGGCGTCCTCAACGTATTTGTGCACGCGGTCACGCAGCCGATGTCGCCCGTGGCTGATCCCCGTACTGTCGTCGCAATCGTGCAGGAGCACGCGCGACTGTTCTTGATTCTCCTCGCCACGGTTTATGCCGGAGAGTTGCTCTGGCGCGATCACGATGAGCGCGTTGTCGAGTTGGTGCACAGTGCACCGCTACGAACTGCGGTGCTCGTGGGCGGGCGGGTGGTCGGTATTGCGCTGGCGCAGCTGGCGCTGGTCGCTGCCCTGCTCGCCGCCGCGTGGACCGGCATCGCTGTGCGCGGCAGCCTCGTCGCGCCGTGGACCGTGGCGGGAATCGGTGCGCTCTGGATTCTGGTCCCGTTCATTCAGTGGACCCTGCTGTCCCTGTGCCTGCACGTGGTGGTGCAACACAAAGTGATCGCGCACTTGCTGCTGATCGCCGGGTGGGTCCTCGCCGTCGCGCTCGACGCGAACGGCGCGACCTCGCCGTGGATGCGATTCGCTGATCCGCCGACGCTGCTCACCGGAACGCCGTTGCCGCTGAGTGAGGCCCTGTGGCGTGCTGCGTGGTGGTTTGCCGTGAGCGCGGCGCTGCTGGCGCTCACGGTACATCGGTGGCGCCGCGTTACTTCTCGACGATGATCAGGTACGGCGACGCCGCCCAGAACGCGTTCGGGTCGGTGATGCGAATGCTCGGCCCGCGAAAACTGCCGTCGTTGTTTTTGCGATCGGCTTCGATGAACTGCGCGCTGTGCCGAGACACGATTCGGTAATCCTTGTCGCTTCTTGGGAGCGGAATCGTGAGTGTCTCGCGCTTGTCGGCACTCGTGAAGACGGCGTTGTCGAGTTCACGTGCCGGTACCAGTGTGCGCCCGAGGCGCACCACGAGTAGTGCTCGCGAGCCACCTTCCTGCGTGACAATCTTGCGATCGAGCAACTCTTGCTTGGTGCCCACGGTATAGAACACGCGGTTGGCGCTGGTCTCTACCTGTCGCACCGTATCGGAGAGCGCCGCCTTCTCATACACGAGCTGCACATTGGCCTCGCGCAGCTGACGCATCTCGTTTTCGAAGGCCACGATCTCGCGGTCGCGCATGGCAAGCCGCGCCTGCAGATCGTCGAGCAACTCGGCGGCGGCCGAGGACTCGCCGCGCCGCGCGATCAGCGAATCGCGCGTGCGCTGCAGTTCGGACTGTCGAGCGCTCAATCGTTGGCGCAGCTGTTTGAGCCGGTCGAGAATATCGGCGCGGGCGGCGCTGGCCTGTGCCTGTCCACTTTCGTCGCCCGCCTGAGGCTGCACTTTCGAGGTCAGTCCCCGCACCTGCCGCAACTCGGCGTCGATCTGATCGGCGAATCGGCTGGCGTCGACGACCTCGGCGATCGCGCGATCCTTGTCCGCCGATGCGGTGCCGACCAGTTGCGCCAGTGAATCGCGCTCCGCCGTCGCGGCCGACAGTTCTATCGCGAGACGCTCGGCTTCAGCGATCGCCTTCTTGTCTTGACATGCGCTCAGCGACAGAAGGGCCAAGGCGATCAGCGCGGTCGGACGTGCCAGCAGGCGCACAGGCCGCCGGAGATACGTTGTTTGGTAAACCATTGCGTTGGGAGACGGGAGTGTGTGTCCTCATCGCTGCCGCGGCAGGTGACCGCGCCAACCACGCGAACGTATCGCCCTCCGGAGGTTGAGGGAAGTGTCGGGCATCACCGTCGTCGCAGTCACGTCAACACTTCCCTCGTTTGTGCGCGATCGGCTCACACGTGAACGCACCGTCTCGCCAGAGGCCGCGCCGTTCTCGCCGGGCCTCGGCCACGGCCGCACGCACGTCCTCGATGTAACGCACATTCGGCGGGAACACTACGGCCACGGCCCAGCCGTCCCGCGCGTGCACGAGATTGAGGTGCTCGCCTCCGTCGCGCGCCGTCCAGGCGTGAGCGAGCGTTCGGTCGTAGCGATCTTCACGTTGCACATCAAACTCGAGCCACACCGTGTCGCCCCGGGGCATCCTGGCGCGAAGCGCATCGCGCGACCTGACGCCAAAGGGCTGCTGATCCATTTCCGGTGCGTCGAGCAGCAGCAGTCGGACGCGTTGATTGTCTCGGCACCGGAACGAGTCGCCGTCACTGACGGCGGCGACGACACACGGTACGCGGGGAGACGCACCGCGAGTGCGTTCGACGTCGCGGTCGACCGTAACCACTGTCGTCTCCCTCAGTCCCTCGCGCACCGGGGAGCGGTCGGGCGTGCCGACCGCGTCTGACTGCCGCGTCGCGTCGCCCGTGCAGGCTACCAGCACCAGGCAGAGCGCGATCGCGTAGCATCGTGTGAGCGATCTCTTCACAGCCATCCTCGCAGACGATACACCCTGTAGCCCACCGCCTCGTGCAGCGCGGCGCGTGTCGCGGTGATTCGCGCGGTTGGTGAGTTGAGCTGACTGAAGGAGACATGGCGCGGTGTTGACGGTGCGCACATGACGGAGACACCGGTGGCTTCCAGTGTGGCGCAGGCGCGCCGCGCATGCAGTGGATCGGTCACGGCGTGCAATCGTGACCACTGGTTCGTACGGGCAAGCGCGGCAAACGCGAGACTTTCGTCGTGCGTGTTACGAACGTTCTGCACGACGTGCACCGTGACCGCCCCGCCGAGCAAACCGGCGATGCGCCGCTGATCGGCCACCGTACTGATCGTTCGGCCTCGCACGTCGCGCGTCTGCTCCGACACTACGACATCACGAATGCCGAGTCGTTGGGCATCGTCGAGGGCGCTCACGAGCCGGGAGAGCGCCATTTCACCAATGTGTCCACCGTCGGTCATCGAACCGGAATACACCACGATCGCGTCGGCGCGCGCGCCCGGCGCGTCGGCGCGCAACAAACTGCGCACGGGGCGCTCAACCAACGGCGTGAACAACACCAGCAGCAGCAGAACGGCCGTCGTGGTGGAGATCAGCCACATCCAGCGCGCCGCGCGTGTCGGGGCGAGCAGCGCGCCGAGCAGCAGCGCCAGGAGCCGCAGCGCGGTCTCTCCGACGCCGGTGGCCAGTGCGAGGCCCAGAGTGAGGGCCATCTCCATTGTGCCCAGTGCCAACGCGGCACCCGCCGCACGGACGAACCAGCCGGACAGTCGTCCGGCTGGCAGGTTTTCGTTCATCGTGGGGCGCGTCACTCCGGCGAGATCGGACCGCCGCCGGGCTGACCGGGCGGCGCGGTCCAGCGATCAAACCAGCTGCGCAAAAACGCCTGCGTGCGCAGGAAGTTGGACGGCGTGGAGCTGGTCCCGTGCCACTCATTGTTGAAGCGCACCATTGCCGTGGGCACCTTCAGCACCTTGAGCGCCTCGTAGTACTCTTCCGTCTGCGCCATCGGTGTGCGCAGGTCGTTCACGCCGGTCATGAGCATGGTGGGTGTGCGCACATTGCCCACGTACATGAGCGGAGAACGACGCAAGTGCTCCGATGGATCGTCCCACGGAAACTGCTCGAAGTTGCGGTACCATGAGGGGCCATCGGTCGTGCCCACGAAGCTCAGCCAATTGGTCACCGGACAGTTCGCACTGGCTGCCGCAAAGCGGTTCGTGTGGCCCACGATCCAGCTGGTGAGCACACCGCCGCCGGAGCAGCCGTATACGTACAGTCGGTTCGCGTCGATGTATCCGCGCCCGATCAACGAATCGACGCCGGCCATCAGGTCGTCATAATCCTTGCCCGGATACGCGTTCTTGATGGCGTTGCCGAACGCCGATCCATAGCCTGTGGAGCCACGCGGGTTCGTGTAGAGCGTGACAAACCCGTGCGCCGCGTGATCCTGTCGTGCGAAGCTGAAGCCCACGTTGTACATGCTGTGCGGACCACCGTGAATCTCGAGTAGCAATGGGTACTTCTTCGATGCGTCGAAGTCGGGCGGCTTCACGATCCAGCCCTGAATCCTGAATCCGTCCACCGACGTGTACCAGATCTCTTCAGTCGTCGCGAGTTCTTTGCCGCTGAGCAAGTCGGCATTCATGTTCGTGAGTGTCTTGATCTTGTCCGGCGTGCGAATGTCAAAGGCAACAATGTTGTTGGGCTCGATACTGGTGGAGCGTGTGCCCACAACGAGGCCACGCTTGTCCATATCCGACACGTTCAAGATGTGCGTGCCCTTCGTTACGACACGATGCTGTCCGCTCACCGACACGTAGTGCAAATTGCTCGAGCCTTCGCTCTGCACGGTGAAGTACACGCCGCGGTTGTCGGGCGCCCACCTGAGGCTGGCCGGTGAGCGATCCAGATCGGCGGTGAGAATGCGCGATCCGCTGCCGTCCGCGTTCATGACGTACAGCGCGGCGTCCTTCCACGTGGCATCTGTTGAGTCATAGCCCGTGTACGCGATCAAGCGTCCATCCGGCGACGGGGTCGGATTGCCATCGGGGCCGCGACGTGTGGTGAGCTGCTTCACCGCACCGCTCGCCACATCCACGCGGTAGATGTCCGACTCGCGCCACGCATACTCCCAGTTCGGGTCGCGATTCGCGCTCAGCAGCAACGCCAGACCGTCGGGTGTCCACGTCCCACCGGTGTGGTTCCATTCGCCGCTCGTGACCTGGCGCGGCGTACCGCCGTCGGTGGATACCACGAACAGATGCGTCACACCATCGGGCAGAAATCCCTGGCGATCGGCACGGTAGCGCACCTTCGTCACCACACGCGGCGGTTCGGTCCACTTGGCGCCCTTCGGCGCGGGCGGCAGCGACAGGTTCCAGTTCTCGCGCTGTGGCACCTGCATCTCGAACGACAGATGCCCACCGTCCGGTGACCAGTTGATGTCGCTCGGCGACTCCACCACGCGCGTGATCTGCGACGTGGCTCCTTCGGCGTCCATCCACCGAACAAAAATCTGCGTGCCGCCCGGCTCGCCCGACGTGAGATAGGCGATGCGCGTCCCATCGGGCGACCACTGCGCACCCGAACCCTTGGTCAAAAACCGGCTGCGCGAGCCGTCGGCGTTCATCAACCACAGCGCCGATTCACGCTTGTCGTTCACGGCGTCGATCCACGTGCGGGTGTACAGAATGTGCCGGCCGTCGGGCGAGAGCAGCGGATTGTTGACGTCCTGCCAGTTCATGTAGTCGGCAATCGTCAGTCGATCGGCACCAGGAGCGGGACGAGCGGACTGCGCGCCTAGCGACGCGCCCGACAGCAATACAATCCCGAAGAGCCACGCGGTCCTGCTGCGTGCGCGAGGTGGGGTGCAACGGAACATTCATTCCTCCGGAGGCGGGCGAACGGGGACAGCAGCACAGCAACGGCGATTGGGCGACGCGGTGTGACAACTCGGACGATAGGTCGGCAACCGGCGCCGCAGCTAGTCGCCGCGGTAGATCACGCGAAAACCGCCGGTCTCGGAAATCTCCACGGCCGTCAGTTGCGGCAAGCGCTCATGCAGGGCCTGCCAGATCCAGACGGCGAGTCGCTCGCTGGTCGGGTTGTCGAGACCGGGCACATCGTTCAGCACGCGATGGTCGAGCGCTTCGGACAGCGGTGCCCACGCGGCGGCGAGATCGGCGAAATCAAGCACCCATCCCGTCACGGGATCGACAGGGCCGCGCACAACGAGACGCACGCCGAACGTGTGGCCGTGCAATCGGCCGCAGGGGTGTCCCTCGGCTACGTTCGGGAGTCGGCGAGCGCTCGCCAGCGAAAAATCGGCGGAGAGCTCAGCCACCGGTGCGGCCTGTTCGATCAGCGGCGGCGATCGGAGAGGGAATCACGCATCGAGTCGAGATATGCGAAGACGCTGTCGTAGCGCGCCGCCGCCAGATCACCGTCCACCAGCCGACGCACGCCCTGCCACTGCTTGACGAGCGAGGAACGTGTCTGATCGAGCGAACTCTCGATGACCTGCCGCTTGGAAGTGCTGGCGTGCACAAACCGGCCCTCACCCACGTACATGCCAATATGCGTAATGCGCGCGCCGGACCCGAAGGTGAGCAGATCACCCGGCTTCATCTGTGCGCGATCCTTGGGGACGGCCCGACCCATCCGCGCCTGTTCCTGCGCGGTACGCGGGAGCGAGATGTCGATGGCGGAGAGCACGTACCGGATGAGTGCGCTGCAGTCGAGGCCGCGCGACGGATCATTGCCGCCGAGAAGGTATCTGATGCCGAGCGCGCCTTGCGCCTTGACGACGAGCGAGTCGCGGAGCGCCGAAACAGAGGCGGCCAGCGCCGAAAAGGCTCTCGGTCGTACGGCGTCCACGGCCAGGCGTGGCATGGCGTCGGCTGCGGTCTCCGAGGCCGTCGCGCGAGTCGCGCCGGACGACGCGGCTCCGACTTGCGCCTGTGCGCGGCTGGCCAGTGAAAGCACGGCCGTCGCCAGCACAAACGAGACAACGATTTTTCGCAGGCGTGCAGGAAGAGCCACGTCGGATAATCGGAAACAGGGTGTCGGAGTCGGAGATCGAGCGGCGCGCCGATATGGGAGGGACGATACCCAGTGGTCACTCGAAACTATCCCCTAAGGTATAGTGAGGAGCGAAGGATCGCGAGTCCGACTAGCGAGTTGCCGCTTCCAGCAGCACTTTTGTGACCTTTCGATGCGAGCCATGCCACACCGGTTCGCCCTGTCGAAAGACGATGGTCTGGGGGGACTCGTGCCGAATACGCAATGACGACTCGATGGCGTTCGAGAACGAGCGCTGGTTCAATACGTCGACCAATCGCACGGGGACGTCCGGATTCTCAGCCGCGAAGGCGCTGACTTCCTCGTACGCGATCGCGGACAGGCCACACGAGGGGCTGTGCTTGAACAGAACGACCACGCCGTCTTCGGCCAGGACGTCAAGCCACGGCGAATCTGCGGAGTCGGAGAATGGGACGATTGACATGCACGAAGGGTATGGGACATTGGCGCGCTGCGGCGAGGACCCACTGTCGGATCGCCAGATGCACGCCTCTCACGTTACCTCAACCACCGAAGAAATGCACCGCTCCCGATCGGTCAATGCAGGAATACGGTTGGCCACCAGGATGTGCTTCATGCTGGGCGCCGCGCTGCTGTGCACGGCAATCGACGTTGCGCGCAGCAACGCGCAAGATTTGAACAGGCTCGGTCATACACTCGGTTCTGCGAACGCGCCGGTCGAAGTGATCGAGTTCCTCGATTTCGGCTGCATTCAGTGCGCCAGCTTCACCGCCCAGACGTTTGGCATGGTGGAGCGCGAGTTCATCAACACCGGGCACATCCGCTGGCGATCCGTCCCCTTTGTGGGCGGTGCGTTCCGCCACTCGGCCTTTGCGGCCGAGGCGGCAGAATGTGCGGCGGAGCAAGGACGTTACTTCGCCATGCACGATTCGCTGCTGGCCCGACAAAAAGAATGGGGGCGTATCGGCAAGCCCGACCGCGCCCTGTTCGATATTGCGCGTTCCGTTGGTGTCGATACTCTCAAGTACTCCGATTGCGTACGCAGCGAACGCATGCGTCCGCGTGTGCGGGAGCACAAGGCAGCGGCGCTCGCGCTGCGTGTGTACGGCACCCCCACGTTTTTGTTGCAGCGTGAACGGCGCGTGCTCGGCGCGATACCAACGGCGCAGTTTCGCGAGATATTGCGCACGGAAGTGAAGGACACTGGTCAGTCGCGCAGGCGGGACTCCACGCCGTAGCTTGGGGTATACATTTTCACGGACGTCGAACGCAAGAACGCGTGCCGCCACGAGCGACGTTCGGCAGGCATCTCACTCCCAGCCCCTGCTCGCATGAATGAAGAATCCGCTCAGGCGATTGTCACCATCGCCGCGATTGCCGCCATGGCCGACGGCGTGCGTGACGAGCACGAGCAGGCGCAAATCGCCGACGCTGCCGCCCGGCTCGGTGTCCCACTCGATGAGATTGTCCTGACCGACGGGGCCAGCGCGCCCATCGAAGCCGCAAAAGTCGCACGGCGGCTGACCACGAACGAAGCGCGCCTCGCGGCCTATCAGGTCGCGGTCGCGGTGTGCAACGCCGATGGGTACGCGAACACGCGCGAGATAATTTTTCTGCAGAGCCTCGCCACGTCGCTCGACGTCGACGCCTCGCACATCGACGCGGAGTCGACGACGACGGCGAAAGCAATTGACGGGTGGCTGTCGGCCGGACGTGGGGCCGTGTCCGGTGCGGCGTTCGCGTCGACCCCTGATGCGACACGCGCACCCGCCGGCGACGCGGGATCGATGGACGAGTTCATTCTCAATCAGGCGCTGCTCTCGGCGGCGCTCGAACTGCTGCCCGATCGACTCGCGAACCTCGGCATCATCCCGCTGCAAGTGCGTCTTGTGCACATGATCGGGCAACGCAGTGGCGCGTCTGACGGACCACATGTGCAAGAGCTCATGGCCACGCTGGGTGTTGGCGTCGCCGCGCAGGTCATGGAATCCGTGGTGCGCAAGGCCTTCAGCGGTCTGGCCGGCGGCCTGCTGGGCGGATTGTTTGGGGGGGTTGCCGGAACGGCGGCGGGTGGGGCGGTCACCTTCGCGACCACGTACGCATTGGGACACGCAGCGCAGCAGTATTACGCACAGGGGCGCAGCATGTCGTCGACCGATTTCAAGGCACTGTTCTCGAAACTCAAGCAGGATGCCACGACCATGTATCCCCGCGTGCAGGAGCGTGCAAGCGACATCGCGCGCGGCAACTCGTTGCAGTCGATCATGCAGCAGGTGCGCGGGGAAGTGGCGTAGTGCATCACGTGGCGCGCAGCGACCGCTTCAACCTGCCATGACGACTCGTCGATCATTTCTCGCGGCCAGTTCGGCGACGGCACTCTCGCTGATCGCCGCGCGCCGGCTCCACGGTGCCAGCGCCGACCACGACCTCATTCTTCGTGGCGGCACGGTGTTCGATGGCACCGGCGCTTCGGGGCGCAAGCTCGACGTGGGTATCACCAACGGCCGCATCGCTGAGTTGGCTCCGTCAATCGCGGGGCGCGGACGCGAGGAAATCGATACGCGTGGACTGGTGGTGGCCCCGGGTTTTATCGATCTGCATTCGCACGCCGACAGTGCGCTGTTTGAAGATCCGCGCGCCGAGTCGGTGATACGTCAGGGCATTACCACCGTTGTGGGTGGAGCGGACGGGAGTTCGCGCGCGCACGGCTCACCGGCGCGTCCCTTCGCCGCGTATTTCGACAGCATCGACCGTTTGCAACCGGCGTGCAATGTGGCCAGCAACGTCGGGTTGGGTAGCGTGCGTGGTGCCGTGGTCGGCAACGACGACCGTCCGGCTACGACGTCGGAACTCGAGAGCATGCGCACGTTCGTGGAACGCGCGCTCGCCGACGGTGCATGCGGTGCGTCGTCGGGGTTGGAGTACACGCCCGGTGCGTTTGCGTCACGCGCCGAACTCATCGCGCTGTGCCAGCCACTCGCGGCGCGTGGGTTGGTGTACGCCACGCACATGCGCAATGAAGATGACCGGGTGCTCGACGCCATTGACGAATCGATTGCCGTGGCGAATGGCGCCGGCTGCGCGCTGCAGATCTCGCATCTCAAAACACAGGGCCCACGCAACTGGAAAGCGCTCGACACGGTGCTCGCACGCATTGAAGCGGAGCGCGCGGCCGGGCTCGATGTGGCGTTTGATCGCTACCCGTATCTCGCCTATGCCACTGGGCTTACCAGTTTGTTTCCGGTCTGGAGTCGGGATGGCGGGACCGCGGCATTTTTCCTTCGGCTCGACGATGCCACGGACGGCCCCAGAATCCGCGCGGAGACGCTGGCGAAGATCGAGTTGCTCGGTGGGTGGGACAACGTACAGATCACGTCGGTGCGCGCGGTTGAAGATCGGGATGCGGAAGGCGCGCGGCTGGGCGCGTACGCGACGCGCAGCAAGACTGATCCGTACGATCGTACCGTGCAGCTGCTGCGCCGCAGCGACGGCAACGTCAGCATGATCGGTTTCGCGATGAGCGAGGCGAATCTGGAGCGTATTCTGGCGCATCCCCTTGGCATGGTGTGCACCGACGGCGGCGGCTTTGCGATTGATGGACCGACGCGCCGTGGCAGTCCCCACCCGCGCGGTATCGGAAGTTTCGCGCGTGTGCTCGGACGCTACGTGCGCGAACGTGGCGTGCTCACGATGGCGGCCGCGATTCACAAAATGAGCGCGTTGCCGGCGTCACGCGTTCGGCTCGTGGATCGTGGCACCATCGCGATTGGACGGTGGGCCGACGTGACCGTGTTCGATGCCGCGTCGATCGCGGACACGGCCACCTTCGAGGCGCCGTTCCAGTACCCCGACGGCATGCGTGTGGTGCTGGTGAACGGCGTGGTGGCGCTGCGAAACGGTGAGCGTTCGGCGGTGGGAACGGGGCGGGCGCTGCGGCTGGGGACGCGGTAGAGAGCGATCCGGGCGCACCGACTGTTGACAGCAAGAATGGATGAACTTAGTTTGTTGACTAAGTCTTACGCGGAGCCCAAGATGACCGATTCTCCTCACGAGCCGGGCCACTCGCCTCACACCAATGAGGAGGCCGTGACCGTGCACTACGCCAAAACGCATCTGTCACGCCTGCTGCGCGAAGTCGCCATGGGCGTCGAGTACGTGATTGCTCGCGGCGACACGCCTGTCGCGCGTTTGGTACCAATCGATTCACGTGCCGCGCGGCGCGAGTTCGGGGCGCTGCGCGACTCGCTGGTGGTGCCAGCCGAGTTTCTGTCGCCCCTGTCCAGCAGTGAACTCGACGCCTGGGACGGTGCCTGAGTGCTGCTGCTCGATACGCACGCGCTGCTCTGGTGGCTCGCCGGCGACGCGCATCTGTCCGAGCATGCGCGTGTGGCCATCGAGCGGGCCCGAGTCGTGCACGTGAGCGCGGTCTCTACCTGGGAAATCGCCATCAAAACGCAGCTTGGCAAGCTGCCCGGTGGCGAACTGCTGCTGGCCGAGCTTCCCGATACGCTTGAGGCGCAAGGGTTCAAGGAACTCACCATCAGCGGGCGCGAGGCGCACACGGCAGGCCTGCTGCCGCGGCACCACCGTGATCCGTTCGATCGCATGCTCGTCGCGCAGTCACTGCGCCTCGGTCTTCCGTTGGTGAGCAATGATCCGTTGCTCGTACCCTACGGGATCTCGTTGATCTGGTAGCGCGTCAGCGCACGCCGATGTCTTTGTGCGTCTGCACCGACAGTCGCCAACGCGGATGCGCCAGACAGTACGCAATCGCGGCGGCTGTATTCGCCGATCGCTGCGGGCCATCCATTGGCTGCAGCAGAAAGTTCGCGTAGTCGAGCGCCGCGAACCGCGCTGGGTCACCCGCCGGGCCGTCCTGCGGAAACACCAGCTTGAGTTCATCGCCGGCCGTCTGCACCAGTGTGGCATTCGCCTTCGGGCTCACGCACAACCAGTCGATCCCGTTGGGCGCGGCAATCGTACCGTTGCTCTCCACGGCGATTTCGAAGCCTTCCGCATGCAGCGCATCAATGGCCGCGCGGTCCAGTTGCAGCAACGGTTCACCGCCGGTGCACACCACGAATGGTCGCACACCACCTGCCGCATCGCTCGGCCAGCGCGACTTCACAGCCGCCGCCAGTGCGGCCGCCGTCGTAAACTTTCCGCCGTCGGGCCCCACTCCAACAAAATCCGTATCGCAGAACTGACACACTGCAGTCGCGCGGTCGGCTTCGCGTCCCGTCCACAGATTGCAGCCGGAGAACCGACAGAATACCGCCGGTCGACCGGCGTTCACGCCCTCACCCTGCAACGTGTAAAAAATCTCCTTCACGGTGTACGTCACGAGTCGCGCGCCTCCACATAGGCGATCGGGTCACGCGCACCGGCTTCGGCAAATCCTTTGAGGCGCAGCAGGCAGGCGTCGCAGTGTCCACACGCCGAGCCGTCGACGGCCGGATCGTAACAACTCGTGGTGATGGAATAGTCCACACCGAGCGACTGTCCGAGCGCAATGATACCGGCCTTGGTGAGATGCAACAGCGGCGCGTGAATCGTGAGGCGCTGCGTGCCTTCCACGCCGGCCCGCGTCGCCAGATTAGCCATAATCTCAAAGGCTCGCAGGTACTCGGGCCGACAATCGGGATAGCCCGAATAGTCGAGCGCGTTGACGCCAACAAAAATATCCGTGGCGCCGAGTGTTTCCGCCCACGCGAGCGCGAAGGAGAGAAAGATCGTGTTGCGAGCCGGCACGTACGTCACCGGGATGTCGTGCGCGGCCGACACGTCGCGATCCTTGGGTACCGCGTCGTCGCCGGTGAGCGCCGACCCGCCCCACTGACGCAGGTCGATATCCACGACCACATGCGCGGCCACACCCTGCGCCGCCGCCACGCGGTGTGCCGCCTCGATCTCGTAAGCATGGCGCTGGCCGTACCGAAACGTCATGGCATGCGGCAAAAAGCCGTCGCGTTTGGCGACTGACAACACGGTCGTCGAATCGAGCCCTCCACTGAGGAGTACCACCGCCGGGCGAGTGCCGCGTAGCCCGTGCGGAGGAGACGGATCCGAAGCGCCCGGCTGGGGTGTGTGGCTTGACGAAGCGTTGATGGCAAAAGACATCCTGAAAGCTATCTCCACTGCAGTCGGTCGGGGTACTTTTCTGCGTCAGAATACGGTCACCCTCTTGCCCCCATCCCGTCGTGTCCCAATCACGTGTGTTCCGTCATGTCCGGCTTGTGTCAACACCGCTGGCGTTGTGCTGTTTATCAATCGCTGCTTGTGCGCAACAGGGAACAGGTGCGCGTTCGCGTGTCGCGTCCGCGGGCAGCTATTCGCCGGCCATCACCGAAGCCGACTTGCGCAAACGCCTGTTCATTTTCGCCGATGATTCGATGCAAGGGCGCGATGCGGGCAGTGTCGGTCATGAAAAGGCACTCACGTACATCGTGGGAGAGCTGACGCGGCTGGGCGTCACACCGGCCGGTGAAGACGGCTACTACCAGCGCGTGCCAATGACGCCGCGCCGTACGCCGGCTGGTGCGCGCGTTGATACGAGCTGG
Source organism: Gemmatimonadales bacterium (assembly GCA_038203795.1). Taxonomy (GTDB): domain Bacteria; phylum Gemmatimonadota; class Gemmatimonadetes; order Gemmatimonadales; family Gemmatimonadaceae; genus JAABRT01. The sequence continues at coordinate 5,140 of JBBRDP010000012.1, read as the reverse complement.
TCGCGCAATGTGATTGCCGTGATCGAGGGAAGCGATCCGACGCTCAAGGCGGAATACGTCGCGCTCGGTGCGCACAGTGATCACGTCGGTTTCGCGCGTCGCGCGGTGGACCATGACTCGATGCGCGCCTTCCTGCGCGCCGGATGGGAAGCGATCGGCCGCGATGCGAATGCGCGCGGGCCGTCTCCTGATCAACTCGCCGCGATTCGCGTGAACGTCGATTCGCTGCGGCAAGTGCGGCCGGCGCGTCTTGATTCCATCAACAACGGGGCCGACGATGACGGCTCCGGCTCCATGGCGCTGCTCGAGATCGCCGAAAAGTTTGCCGCCAGCCGCACGAAGCCGAAACGTTCATTGCTGCTGGTGTGGCATACGGCCGAAGAGAAAGGCCTCGTGGGAGCGGCGTGGTTTACGGACCATCCCACGGTCGACCGCAACAAGATTGTCGCGCAAATCAATATCGATATGATCGGTCGAGGCAGTGCGCGCGATGTCAAAGGCGGCGGCGAAGACTTCCTCACGGTGCTGGGCCCCAAGCGGTTATCGTCGCAGTTCGATCAGTGGGTACGCGATGTGAACGCTACACAGCCGCGCCCGCTCACACTTGACTACGAGTTTGATGGCGATGGACATCCGCAGCAGTTCTATTGCCGCAGCGATCACTACGAATACGCGCGCTACGGGATTCCGATTGCATTTTTCTTCACCAGTATTCATGAAGACTATCATCAGGTGACCGATGAGCCGCAGTACATCGAGTATCCCAAGTACACGCGCATCACGCAGTACCTGTACGAGCTCGCCGCGTTCACCGCGAATCAGCCGCAGGCTCCGGTGGTGGACAAGCCCAAGCCCGATCCTGCGGGTACCTGTCGGCAATAGTCACTCGCAGACTTTCATGGAGTGTTGAATGGAATGGCTGTCCGACCCATCAGCGTGGATTTCGTTGTTGACGTTGACGCTGCTCGAGATTGTGCTCGGCATTGACAACATCATTTTCATTTCGATTCTCGCCTCCCGCGTAGAGGCGTCGAAGCAGGCGCGTGCTCGCCGACTCGGGCTGATGGGCGCGTTTGTCAGCCGACTCGGTTTGCTGTTTTCGATAGCGTGGATCGCCCGTCTCACGGAACCGCTGTTCGAGTTGTTCGGGCGCGGCTGGGGCGGTCGGGATCTGATCCTTGTGTTCGGCGGGCTGTTTCTCATCGGGAAGGCCGTCCTCGAAATTCATCACAAGCTGGAGCCCGAGACAGCCACGGCCGAGGACGTCGCGGGAGCGGCCGCCGCGATGGGCGCGGTCGTCGCACAGATCATGGTCATCGACATCGTGTTTTCGCTCGACTCGGTGATTACCGCAGTCGGCATGGCCGAGCACATTGAGATCATGGTTGCCGCGAACATCATCGCGCTGGCGGTGATGCTGTTGGCGGTGACGCCGGTGAGTGATTTCGTCGAGCAGCACCCCACGGTGAAAATGCTGGCGCTCGCGTTTCTCGTGCTGATCGGCACGAATCTGGTGGCCGAGGGTTTCGGTCAGCACATCTCCAAGGGCTACACCTACTTCGCGATGGCGTTTTCCGTTCTGGTGGAAATGCTCAATCTGCGTCTCCGCCGAACAATGGTACCGGTGGAACTGCGAGGGGAATCGGCTGCAAAGGGCGCGGGTCCCGACCAGTAGTCGCGCGCATCGTAGTCGCGCGCACCGTAGTCGCGCGCGCCACAGTCGCGTTCCACTCCGCCGATAACGCGCGGCGTGGCGCATGTTGCACGACTCCGACTGACCAACAATCCGCTGTCTCACCTGTCCACCAGGGGAGACAGCGGATTTAGCGTCGGGGCTGCGTGCGCGATGGGAACGTGTTGCGATGCAATCACTTGCACGAGGCACACAAAGCCGACGTTGGCGTGGCCCGCGCCCTGCATGAGTAGACGAGCAACCGATTCCTCATGGAGGGGAACATGAATGCTGCTCTTGTTCGCACCGTCCGCGCGTCCGTGGTCAGCCTACCCGTCGTCACTGCAGACTCCCATGTTGCGTCCGTCAAGCTGCGGCTGGCGGCGGGTATGGCAACCACCGCGCTCTGGCTATCGCTGCCGTTGTTGCTATCGCTGCCGCTGATGTCGGCGCGCGCGCAGACAGTGGGGCTGGGCGGGGCCGTCACGCCGTACGCGGGCTATCTGGTGACTGGGCGGTGGTACGACGGGCCCGTGGGCACATCGCTGTCCACGGCCAACACGCCAATGATTGGTGCCCAGTTGTCCATCCCGCTCATCGCGGGTCTCTCGCTTACTGGCAATGTGGGCTATGCGTCGGGCGATGTGCGCGTGGGCGTGCCGATTCTCGGTGGTCTGAACGTGGGCACCAACAACCTCTGGGTCTACGACGCGGGGGTCGAACTTGGTGGGCTGCCACGCGGCGGCCGGGGGCTCGCCCCGTTCGTCCAGGGTGGAGTGGGGGGCATGACCAATAATCTGCGGAGCAGCGTGTTCTCCACGCAGTCCACGAACCTCATGTACACGGCGGGTGTAGGCGTAGATGTCGGGTTGTCCCGCACCATCGCCCTGCGCGTGCAGGCGAAGGACTACATCGGCCGGTTCGACACCCAGGAGGCGATTGGTCTTGGTTCCCGTGGGAACCTGTCGCATAACTGGGCCTTGAGTGCAGGGGTGAAGCTCGCCTTCTAGCCGGTCGGGGTTAGACTAGGCATATGGGAGAGGCGCCGGGTTGGCCCCATTCAGGGTTCGGCTCGGCGTGCCATGTCCGCCACCCGTTGGCCGGCCCGTGTACTCGTGACCTCCATCGAGATGCCTTTCGTGCGATCTGCTTCGTTGTCGGCCCGTCGTCAGGGCCATGTGCTGTTTTCTTCGGCCCGGCGCGCGATGCGTTGCGGCACGGCGCTGGGCGTGTTGTTCGCCGGCCTGCTTTCGGCTCCCCCGTTGATGGCGCAAACCGGCGGCGCGCAAACCCCACCGCCACCGCGTTTCGATTCGCTCACGGTGGATCAGACGCGGAGCGCCACGGGCGTCAGCCGCATGGTGAGCGCGGAAGGATCGGCGGCCCGCAGCGCGCAAGATGCGTTTGAACGCAATCGTCGCGCCGGCCTGCGATTCTACAACGGCGGTGCGAATGCGTCGTGCGAAGTGCAGATCGGAAACCTGTGTTACTGGAACAACAACGGCGATGTGCCGCCGCCGGCCGAACGCACCGATCTGATCATCGAGCGTGATCGACTGTTGGAGATACTCGCACAGGCCGCGAGCGTGGATCCGGCCGATGACTGGGTGTCCGGCATGGCCGTGCGCTACGCGCTTGAACAACAGAAGCCGGCCATGGCGCTGACGGCCGCACGTGCATGCGGCGGTACCGCCTGGTGGTGTGATGCGCTCCGTGGGATGGCATTGCACGTGCTGGATCAACACGTGGACGCCTCGTCGGCCTTCGATCGCGCGTTGGCGTCGATGCCGGAGGCCATGCGTTGCGAGTGGACCGATCTGACGCCTTGGCTTCCCACGTCCATGTCCTCGACGTACGGCGCGAAAGGGTGTGCACAACGCGCGGCCGACAACGGACGCATGCTGCGCATGTCGCAGCCTCTGTGGCTGTTGCCTGCCAACGATTTGCGCAATGAGCTGTTATCGCGCCACCTCATCTCGATAGTGCACGGACAGGGACGGATTCCGTACGACATGAGCTTCGACGGCTCGATCCCGGCAATTCAGGTGCGCTACGGATGGCCCACGGCGTGGTCCATGCAGACCGCAGGCGCACTCGATCCGCGGTTGCCGAGCATCATTGGCCACGAGCCCACGCCGAGCTACGACTTCATACCGAGCGAATCAGCGCTCGCGTCGCCCGCGACGGCCACGGCGGCGGATTGGGCGCCGGATCGCAAAGACGCGCGCATGCGATACGCCCCGCGCTACGCGACAGGTTTCGCGCCACTACCCAATCAGATCGCACGTTTCCGTCGCGGCGACTCCACGGTGATCGCCGGCGCGTGGCGTCTCATGCGCGAGCAGCGCATGGGGCCTGCACCGTACAATGTAGGTCTGTTTGTGGCCGACGATTCGGCCAACGTGGTGTCGCGTGCCACGAAGGACGGCGCGCCTGCCAACGGCGCGCTGATTGCAGCACTCGGGCGCACGCCAAAGTTGGTGTCGCTGGAAGTGATCGCGCCGACGGCGAAACGTGCGACACGTGTGCGCACGGCGGTGCAGCCGCTTGGTAGCACGGTGGCCATGAGCGACATGTTGTTGCTCGCGGGTGGTGACGCCGGTGCGACGCCGTCGTTGGAGAGCGTGTCAACGCGTGCGTGGGGCAGTAACGATATCGAGCCGGGGCGTTCGTTCGGACTGTACTGGGAAACGTACGTACCGGTATCTCCCGCCGCGCCACTGCAGGTGACCGTACGCGCCACGCGCACGACGACAAGCTTCACGCAGCGTATCGGCAATGCCTTGCGTCTCTCGCGCGCGATGACACCGGTGGCGGTCAGTTTTCGCGATGCGGGGCGCCCGGATGGGCTGCCGGGCCGTGCCATCACGTTCACGTGGCCCGAAGTACCGCCCGGTGAATACCGGCTCACCGTGAAACTTCAGAGCGCCACGCGTGTGGACAGTACGTCGCAACTGTTTACCGTGCGCGGCTCGCGATAACTTGTGCGGCTCGGTGTGCTTCATGTGAGCCGTGCACTGGGATGTGCGATCTGCGCATCGGGATGAATACGCCGCGCGCCATACCCGGTTGGCTCAGCGCGGTACGATCGCGCCCATGACACTCGCGACCCCGAGCGCGACGATGACCCCCACCAGCACGTAGGTGAGCATACCGCTCGTGCCGCCCACCCGGCGCAGCAACTGCAACGAGTCGCTCGCGGACATTGGTTGCATTCCGACCACGCGTATCGCGGTGCGTGCGCGTCTGAACAGCAGCCAGTTGGCCACCCCGCCGGCGGCAATGCGGGCCGAAATCTGCACCGCGAGAATCATCAGGAGCGCCTGTTGATTTTCCGGTTTCGCCATGTCGTCGGGAGTCAGCGCGGTGGCGCTGGGCACGAGCCAGTCGAGCAAAGCGCCGGGAATAAAAAAGAACGCCGCAAACCACAAGTACATCTTGCGATAGAGAAACCAGAACGGCATTGCG
>JBBRDP010000011.1:0-39118 GCA_038203795.1 Gemmatimonadales bacterium | reverse complement strand
ATCGGTGATGCGCCGGTGCGCCCATCCATGCCGACACCGTCGTGGCTCGACGCCGTCGGTGACGAGGACCGGTCATGACAACGCCGCACGGATTTCCGCAGCTCCAGTACACGCAGGAGCACACGGCGGTTGGACTCGCGCACCCAGCGCTGGGTTTGCATGCGAACGAACGCATTGGAGCGGCCGCTCATGCGGTGCGCGCGCGGTTCCCGCGTCCAGTCGATGTGGCCATCATCCTCGGCACCGGACTCGGCGCGCTCGCGGAGCACATCGACGTGGAGGTGTCCATCGGTTACGAAGAGCTGCCCAACTTTCCGCTCTCCACGGTGGAATCACACCGTGGGCGGTTGCTGTGCGGAACGCTCGGCGGCAAGACGGTGGTTGCCATGCAGGGACGCTTTCATCGCTACGAAGGCTATTCGCTGCAGCAGGTCACGTTCCCGGTGCGCGTCCTGCGTGCGCTTGGCGCGGACACGCTCATTGTGTCGAATGCGTGTGGTGGCATGAACCCGCTCTGGCAGGCCGGTGATCTCATGCTGATCGCCGATCACATCAACATGCTGGGTGACAATCCGCTCATCGGTCCCAACGACGAAACGCTCGGTCCGCGTTTCCCGGATATGTCGGTGCCGTACGATGTGCCCCTGCGTCTGCTCGCGCGAAAGGTGGCGGCCGACGCCGGCGTGACGCTACGAGAAGGCGTGTACGTGGCGGTGCCCGGTCCGAACCTCGAAACGCGGGCCGAGTATCGTTTCCTGCGCACCATCGGCGCAGATGTCGTGGGGATGAGCACCGTGCCCGAAGTGATTGTGGCGCGTCACGGCGGCATGCGCGTGCTCGGGCTCTCGATCATCACCGATTTGTGCCTGCCCGATGCGCTCGAGCCCACGAATCTCAGTGATATCCTGCGCATCGCGCGGGAAGCGGAGCCACAGCTCACCACCGTCGTGCGTGGCGTGGTTGAACGTCTGTGAGTGAACGTCTGACGAGCGAGCAGGCGGTGCGCTTTCCGTTGCCGGTGGCGGAGCAAACGCCGCATCAGCTGGAGCGGGAGTTGCTCGACACGTGGAAACACGAATCACTGTTCGCGACGGTGCAAGCGGCGCGCGTCGATGCGCCGCCGTTCGTGTTTTTTGAAGGTCCGCCCACGGCGAACGGGCGTCCCGGCATCCATCACGTGTTTTCGCGTACGGTGAAGGATCTGTTTTGTCGTCACCGGTCCATGCGTGGATTTTTTGTGCCACGCAAGGCCGGGTGGGATACGCATGGGCTGCCGGTGGAGATTGAAGTCGAGAAAGAGTTGCAGCGCGAGAAAGCGGCGCGCGAGGGACTCGATCCGGCCGATGTCGCGCGCTTGGGCGGCAAGCAACTGATTGAAGAAACGGGCGTCGCCGAGTTCAACCGGCGCTGCCGCGACAGCGTGTGGAAGTACCGTGCGGATTGGGAATCCCTCTCGGAGCGCATGGCCTATTGGCTCGACTACAGCGACCCGTACGTCACGTATCACAAGCGCTACGTGGAATCGGTATGGTGGGCGTTGGCCACGCTGCACGAGAAGTCATTGCTCGTGAAGGGACACAAAATCCTGCCGTATTGCGCGCGCTGCGGCACCGCGTTGTCGAGTCACGAAGTGGCGCAGGGCTATCAGGATGTCGAAGATCCCAGCGTGTATGTCTCGCTGGATCTCGAGCCGTCGGCGAGTGCGCCCGGAGTGCGTCGTCGCATCCTGGTGTGGACCACGACGCCGTGGACGCTCGTGTCCAACACGGCGCTCGCCGTGCATCCCACGCTCGCGTACGCGGAGCTGCGCAAGAAGAATGTCAGCGACTGGACGATCATTCTCGCGGAGGCACGGGTGCCGGCGGTGCTCGGCGCCGACTGGGCCGACCGCTGGGATGTCGCGCAGACGTTCACAGGCGGTGCGCTCGCGGGGCAGCGCTACACGCGTCCGCTCGATTGGGTTGCGTATCCCGACGAAGGCGTGCACGAGATCATCGTGGCCGAAGAATTTGTCACGGCCGACGACGGGAGCGGCGTGGTACACATGGCGCCCGCGTTCGGCGCCGATGACTACGCGGCCGGTCAGCGCCACAACCTCGCCTTTGTGCAGCCGGTGACGTCGCGTGGCGAGTTCGCCGACGGCATTCCGCTGGTGGCCGGGATGTTCGTGAAAGAGGCCGATGCGCCCATCGTGGAAGAGCTCGAGCGCCGCGGGGTGTTGTGGAAGGCGCAAAAGTTCCTGCATGCGTATCCGCACTGCTGGCGGTGCGACACGCCGCTGTTGTATTACGCACGCGGCAGCTGGTTTATTCGCACCACGGCCGTACGCGACGCCATGATGTCGCGCAATGCACAGGTGAACTGGAATCCGCCCGAGATCGGTGCGGGTCGATTTGGTGAGTGGCTGTCGAACAACGTCGACTGGGCCATTTCGCGCGACCGATACTGGGGGACACCGCTGCCGGTGTGGGTGAATGACGCCGACGCCAACGAAATCGAAGTGATGGGGAGCTTCGCGCAGTTGGCGGAACGGGTGGGGCGTGCGCTGGGCGACGACTTCGATCCGCACAAGCCGTTCATCGATGCGTACACGTGGCCGGCTGCGAGCGGTACCGGCACCATGCGTCGTGTGCCCGAAGTGATCGACACGTGGTTCGATTCCGGATCGATGCCGTTTGCGCAGTGGCATTTCCCGTTTGAGAACCGCGAGATCATGGAGGCGCAGTATCCGGCCGACTTCATTGCCGAAGGCGTGGATCAGACGCGTGGCTGGTTCTATTCGCTGCTGGCGATTGCCACCGGATTGGGCGACGCGCTGCCCAACAACATGCACGGTGCCGCGCCGTACAAGGCCGTGGTGGTAAACGATCTCGTACTCGATGCGGCGGGGCTCAAGATGTCCAAGAGCCGCGGCAACGTGGTCGATCCGTGGCAGGTGATGGAGCGCCACGGCGCTGACGCGGTGCGATTGTTCCTGGTGGCATCGAGTCAGGTGTGGACGCCTCGACGGTTCGATGAAGATGGCATTCGTGAACTCGCGGGACGTTTCCTGCTGACGCTGCGTCATGTGTACAGCGGCATTTTTGCGCAGTATGCGAACTTTGGCTGGTCGCCCTCGCCACTCGATCCGGCCGTGGCCGATCGTCCGGCACTCGACCGCTGGATTCTGTCACGATTGGCGCGTGTGGAAGCCGATGTGGACGCGTCGCTGATGGCGTACGACGCGACGACAGCGGCCAAGCGCGTGATGCAGTTTGTCGACGATGATGTGTCCAAGTGGTACGTGCGCTTGTCGCGCTCCCGGTTTTACGAGATCGATGGGGCCGACAACCGCGCGGCGTTCGCGACGTTGCATGAGGTGCTGACCGTCACGTCGCGTTTGCTGGCGCCGTTCGCGCCGTTCTTCAGCGATTGGTTGCATCGCGCGCTGACGGGCACGTCGGTGCACCTGGCCGATTTCGTGCGTCTGCACGCCACGACCGACGACGCGCTGGAGAACGACATGACGGCGATTCGTGCGCTCGCCGGATTGGGGCACGCGGCCCGCGATGTGGCCGCAGTCCGCGTGCGTCAGCCGCTGCAGCAGTTGCAGTGCGTGGTACCGGGCGAGGCCGCCCGACTTCTCGCCCTCGCGCCGCTGCTGGCGATGGAACTGAACGTCAAGCAGGTGGAGTTCGTGACGAGTACCGACGCGCTGGTGTCGCTCGAGGGGCGACCGAACTTCCGCGTCATGGGTAAAAAGTTCGGTGGTGCGACCCCGCGGGTGGCCGCTGCGGCAGCGGCACTCGATGAGGCATCGCTGCGCGAATTGGCGGCGGGGCGTGACATCACGGTGACTGTCGACGATGAACCGCGCTTGATCACGCCGGAGGACGTCGCGATCATCCGCCGGGCCGCCGGTGCCGCCGTCGTGCAGGAAGATGGCGGCTACGGCGTAGCGCTCGATCCGGCGATCACGCCGTCCTTGCGCGCCGAAGGGCTGTCGCGCGAAATCGTGAGTCGTGTGCAGCGTCTGCGTCGTGACGCGGCATTGGAAGTGAGTGACCGGATTGCCCTCGCGATAGCCGGTGATCCGGAGATCGAATCGGTGGCTCGGGAGTATGCATCACACATCGCTGGTGAAGTGTTGGCCACCACGTTTGTTGTAGGGATGGACGCTGGTTCGCCGTTCCACCCGGGAACGGATGACGACTCATGGACCGCGAGGTTGGACAGCGACGTCGATGGACGCGCTGTGCGACTCGCGCTCAGGAAGGACGGAACCTGATGGTTGGTTCGAATGCGCCCAAGAAGCCCAAGCCCATGCCCAAGAAGCAGCTCGCCCACTTCCAGAAGCGATTGCTCGAGGAGCGCAAGCGCGTGCTCAAGGAGCTCGGGCATCATGGCGAGACGTTTGGTCCCAATGCCGAGAGCGATAGCGGCGATACGGCCGCGTACTCGTTTCACATGGCCGATCAGGGCACCGACGCGATGGAGCGGGAAAAGGCGTTTCTGTTCGTGAGCCAGGAGGGGCGTTTCCTCTGGCATATCGATCAGGCGCTGCGGCGTCTGTACAAGTCGCCCGACACGTTCGGCAAATGTCATCAGTGTGGCGAAGACATCGCCTTCGATCGCCTCGACGCCCTTCCACACGCGCGGTTCTGCATTGAATGCAAAACGCGCGAAGAAAACGCCAAGAAAAGCTGACGTGAACGCATTGATCTACTGGCCGATCATGCTCTTCGTGGTGATCTCTGACATCATCACGAAGGCGGTGGCCGTGGCGACGCTCTCTCCACAGGGTATCCCACGCCCGGTCATTGGCGAGGTGCTACGCTGGACGCTGGTCTACAATCCGGGCGCGGCGTTCGGCCTGTACCTCGGGTCCTACTCACGCTGGATTTTTCTGACGCTGAGTGTAGCCGCGCTCATCATTTTGTGGCGCATGTACCGTCAAACCGCGTCGGGCGATGTCACGCGCACATTGGCCGTGGCGCTGGTATCGGCCGGCGCGCTGGGCAACCTGATCGACCGTGTGCGTCATGAGTATGGAGTGGTGGACTTCATCGATGTGGGTATCGGCGCGTCGCGCTGGCCCACGTTCAACATCGCCGACATGGCGGTGAGTGTCGGCGCGTTCCTGCTGGCCTGGGTGCTCTGGAACGAAGACCCGGACGCCGTCGCACCCGTCGCACCCGTCGCACCCGTCGCACCCGTCGCACCCGTGGCGTCCGACCGGTCGGCCTGATGGCTTCGCCGAACCGCGCCCCGCTACGCACTGGCGGTGCCGGGTTCTGGGCGCTGCTGCTGCTGGTCCTCTCGCTCGACATCGCCACCAAAGCGTGGGCCGTGCAAGCCCTCGTGCCACGCCACATCCCGCACAACGTGCTGGGTGAGGTGCTGCGGTTCACGCTCTCCTACAATCCGGGCGCCGCGTTCGGCATGCACATCGGCGAGTACTCTCGCTGGTTCTTCGGTGTGCTGGCAATCGTGGTTGTGATTTTTCTGCTGCGCACCACGCGCGAGCTGGTGGCCGAGTCGCGACTGGCATCGATCGGGGTGCCGGTTGTGATTGGTGGTGCAGTCGGCAACTTTCTCGATCGTGTGCGCTACGAAGACGGCGTGGTCGACTTCATTGATATCGGGGTGGGCAGCGTGCGGTTCTGGACGTTCAATGTGGCGGACATGGGCGTCAGCATCGGCGCGGCGTGCCTCGTACTTTCGTTGTGGCAGATCGAACGACAGCACGCCATGAACGCACGCGTGTCGAAATGACGGGTCATGCAGTCGCCGCACAAAGTTCCCATACGGTCGGTGCGCAGGCGGGGGCGCGACTGGATCTGTTCGTCGCCAACGAGTGCCATCTCTCGCGCACGCAGGCGGCCACGCTCATCGCGGGTGGCCATGTCACCGTGAATGGCGCGGCCGAAAAGGCGAGCTATCGAACGTTGTCGCGGGATGTGGTGCACGTGGTGATTCCGCCGCCGCCCGGTCGCGAAGTGATTCCCGAAGACCTCCCACTGACGGTCGTGTACGAAGACGACGCGCTGCTCGTGGTAAACAAGGCGGCCGGGATGGTGGTACATCCGGCGCCGGGCAACTGGAGCGGCACGCTCGTGAACGCACTCATGGGGCGCGGCTCGCCGCTCGCCGAGGGCGGTGGTGCCGAGCGCCCCGGTCTCGTGCACCGGCTCGACAAGGAAACCTCCGGGCTGCTGGTAGTGGCCAAGACGGAGCACGCACACCGCACGTTGAGTGCGGCGCTGGCCGCGCGCACGGTGCGCCGTCGCTACGCCGCGCTGTGCTGGGGACACTTGGCGCAGGAACGCATCGGCGTGGACGCGCCGCTCGCGCGCGATCCGCGAGACCGACAGCGCATGGCAATCGTCAGTACCGGGAAGAAGGCACGCACGACGTTGGTGCGGGTGGCCCGCTTCGATAGCGTGGACCTGGTGCGTGCGCACCTCCATACCGGACGCACCCATCAGATTCGCGTGCATTTGTCATCGCTCGGGCATCCGGTGGTTGGTGACGATACCTACGGAGGGGGAGGCGGTCGTCGCCTGGCGTCACTGCCACCGCGCCGTCACTTCCTGCATGCCGCGTGGCTCACGCTGCCTCATCCCGACACGGGGAAGCCGCTCGAGTTGCGCAGTCCGCTGCCTGACGATCTGCGTGCGTCGCTGCTGGTGATCGCCCGTATGCCTGAGTTGTACGACCATCCCGATCCCCTCGATGCGCTTGGCTTCTTCAACACCCATCCTGACGACCCCTGACGACGAACAGGACGAGCGCTCCCGGGTGCTCGTCGTGCTGGCCGCCGGCCGGCTGTGCGCCCTGCCCGTGCAGATGGTACGAGAGGTGATACGCCCCCGCGCGATGACCCGGATCCCCGGCGCCCCCGAAGTTGCGCGAGGATTGGTGAATGTGCGCGGCATGGTCGTGACCGTGCTGGATCTGGCCGAAGCGTTGCGCCTCGACGGCATGGATACGGCCCACACGGTGACGGTCGACGCCACCACGGAGCGCTCTCGCCGTGCCGTCGTGCCATCATCAGTCGTCCTCATTGAGCACGGCGGTCGCACAGTCGGTGTGGCCGTGGATGCAGTGCACGACGTGCGACCGCTCGATGCGGCGCCGGCGAATGCAGGACGAGACGACTCGATGTCTGCGGAGCACTCTGCAGTCTCGGGCATCGCGGCGGGGTCACGGATTGCCTGCGGCCTCGCGAGTGCGGGTGGCGACATCGTCACTCGGCTCGACCTGCACGCACTCCTTGCACGCGTGATGCTCTCTTCGGAGGAAGGACCGTGAGTCGGACCGTACTGATCTGCGACGATGCAATTTTCATGCGTACGATGGTCGGCGACATTCTGCAGCAGGCCGGTTTCGAGATTGTGGGCGAAGCCGAAACCGGTGTGCAGGCTGTCGAGAAGTACCGCCAGTTGCGGCCGGATCTCGTCACGATGGACATCGTGATGCCGGACATGGGCGGTATCGACGCTGTACGAGAAATCACGAAGGGCGATCCCACCGCGCGCATTCTCATGTGCAGCGCCATGGGGCAGCAGGCGCTCGTGGTCGAGGCGATTCAGGCGGGCGCGAAAGACTTCGTGGTGAAGCCCTTCCAGCCCAGTCGCGTGCTCGAAGCGGTACAACGCGTCCTCGCAGCGTAAGCCGCCACAGCGTCGCGCGTTCACGCTCGCGAGCGAAAAGCCGTGGACATCGCGCGCTATGCGGAGTTGTTTCGCACAGAAGCGCGTGAGCATCTCGCCGGTATTGACGAGTCGCTCGCGCAGCTCGCGGACGGCAGTGCGAACGGCAGTCAGAGTGATGCCATCGACGCGCTCTTTCGCGCGACGCACACGATCAAGGGCATGGCCGGTGCGATGGGCTACGCGTCGGTGGAGCAGCTCTCGCATGCGTACGAAACGCTGCTCGCCGCCGTGCGCGAAGCGGCGCTGCCCGCCGACTCTACGCTCGTCACGCTCTGCTACGAAGCGGCCGACGCGCTCGCGCAACATGTCGACGATGCCGTAGACGGCAATGCCGATCGTCCGGTCTCGTTGTCGTTGCTGGAACGACTCGCCTCCATGGCCGACTCGATCGACAGCGATCGCGTACATCGCACCACGGCCACGTGGCGCGTGCCGTCGATGGACGGTGACCCGGCGGCGACGTCCGACGACGAGCCCGCGCATCCGGACGGTCCGGTACCAACCACCACGATCGAGTGGGTCGTCACGACCGACGCCTCGCGCGCCGAACGACGGGGGCGCGTGATCGTCGTGGCGCTGGCACCGGACGCGCCGCTGAAATCGGTGCGCGCGCAGATCGCGCTCGCGCGCCTGGAGGCCCTCGGCACGGTGCAGGGAACCGAGCCACCGCTGCAGACGGTCAGTGATCTGTTCGACGGCGAGTTCACGATTGTCATGGACACGGCGTCCACCGATGCGGAGCTCGAGGCCGCCGTGCGCAGCGCGGGTGATGTCGCGCGCGTGGTGGTGCGCGATCCGGTGGCCAGACGCGCCACCAAAGACGTGTTGCGCCAGGTGCGCATCGATCTCAAGCGACTCGACGCACTGCTCGACCTGGTGGGCGAACTCGTGATCACGCGGGATCGTCTGCTCGCCGTCGCCGACGCGAATGGTGACCGAACGGTCATGGCCACAGCGCAGGAGACCTCCCGTCTCATCAGCGCGCTCCAGGAGCAGATTCTGCAAGCGCGCATGGTACCCGTGGGGCAAGTGTTCGACCGATTCCCGCGCATGGTACGTGATGTCGCCCGCGACCTCGGCAAAGAAGTGAGCTTCACCATGGAAGGACGCGATATCGCACTCGATCGCTCCATGCTCGATGCCATCGGCGATCCCATCGTGCATCTGCTGCGCAACGCAATGGACCACGGCATCGAATCGGCGGCGCAACGCACGGCCGCCGGCAAGCCGGAGGTGGGACGTCTCGTGTTACGCGCCGTACGCGACCGGGCCGCGATCGTCATCGCGGTGGAAGATGACGGGCGCGGTATTGACCGCGCACGCGTTTTGGCGCGCGCCATCGCCGAAGGTCGCGTCGAGCGGCACGTGAGCGGATTGACTGACGACGACCTGATCAAGCTGCTCTCGCAGCCGGGATTCTCTACCGCCGAGTCGGTAACGGCCGTTTCGGGGCGTGGCGTGGGCATTGATGTCGTCGCCAATCGTGTGCGCGCCCTGGGTGGATCGATGGACATCGAGACGGTGCTGGGCCGCGGGACGATTTTCTCGCTCCGGTTGCCCGTGACGTTGGCCATCGTTCGCGCGTTGCTGGTACGGGTGGCCGATCGCACGTATGCCGTGCCCTCCGCGCACGTGATTGAAGCGGTGGAGTTCGATGAGGCCGCACGCCTGACGTTGCGCGGTCGCGAAGCGGTCTCCCTGCGTGACGAAGTGCTCCCGCTTGTGCGGCTTCGGCAGGTGTTTGGCGAACCGGTCACCCACGACGTGGACGCGCAGTTGCTGGTGGTGGATGCGGGTGGACGCCGCTTCGCTTGCAAGGTGGATGCCTTGCTCGGACAACAGGATATTGTGGTCAAGGCCTTTGATGCGGTGGTGGGTGCCACAGCCTTGTTCAGCGGTGCCACGATTCTCGGTGACGGGAGCCCTGCGCTCATCGTCGATGTAGGAAGCCTTGCCTGACCGGGGCGCGGCTTGCTTCTCCCTCGGAGTGCATCATGGAGGCGATCACCTCTCTCAAGTTCATCCAGCTCGACGCGCTACGCGAAACGGCCAACATCGGTGCCGGCCATGCCGCCACCGCGTTGTCGCAAATGACCGGCAGCACCATCATGATCAAAGTGCCGGCCATCAACATTGTGCAGCTGGAGGCGATTCCGGCGCAGTTCGGTGAAGAGGAAGAGCCGGTGGCCGCGGTGATGATGCACATGCTCGGCGACCTCAGTGGTCGCACGTTGCTGGTGTTTCCCAAACCCACCGTCATGCGGCTGGCCGAACTCATGCTGCGCCGACCCGTGGGCTCATCCACTGCACTCGGCGAACTGGAGACATCGGCCATCAAGGAAGCGGGCAATATTTTGTGCGGCGCGTACATGAATGCGCTCTCCGATTTCCTCGGCATGCTGCTGCTGCCCTCGCCACCGTCGTTGGTGGTGGACATGTCGGCGGCAGTGCTCACGAGTGCGTACGCGCAGTTCTCGCTCGATCCGGACTTTGTGTTGTGCGTCGAGAGTGAGTTCATGCTCACCGATCTTGGGCAAACCCTGCGCGGCTTCTTCCTGCTGCTTCCCGACCCGGCGTCGCTGCAGGTCATGCTGCGGGCGCTTCGCCTCGCCTGACGGCGAGCCGCTGGAGTTCCGTCATGTCTGCCGAGCCGACTACCGATCGGAACGTCGCGCTGTTGCTGGCGCTGGCCGGTCGCATCGATGCCACCGACCCCGGCGCGTGTAACAACCTGGGCGTGTTGTATTACTCCAAGGGCTTGCACGCCGAAGCGGTTCAGGCGTTTCTGCGCGCCTTGACCATCGCGCCGCGCATGCGAGTGGCCGCACGCAATCTCGAGGTCGCAGCCGCGAATACCGGCGCCTGTGATGGCCCCATCGCGGCGCTCGAGCAGCGTCTGCAGGCAAACGCGAGTGATCACGATGCCCGCCGCGAACTGGCCCGTCTGTTCCGGCTATTGTCGCGGTCCACCGATGCGGCCGCACAGCTTGACGCGCTGCTCGAGGCCGAGCCTGACGATCCGATTGCCCTGCGTGAATACGGAACGCTCGAACAACAGGGCGGTGATCTGCGCAAGGCGCAGCGCTGGTTCGAGCGCTCGCTCGCCGTCGATCCCGACGATACGAGTACGCGTCTGCAACTGGCCGAGGTTCACTATCATCGCGGCGCCAACGAACAAGCGCTGCGCGAACTGGACACACTGATCGCGAGCGATGCGCGCTTGGCTGAGGCCCATCTGCTGCGCAGCTTTGTGCTGGGCGATATGGGATACCAGGACGCGGCCACCGAATCGTCGCGTGTCGCCTACACGCTCGATCCGGCGTTGGCCGCACTGCACTCCGATTTGTCACTCGATCCGCGTCTGGCATCCGCGAGCGGCGTGTCGGCGGGGATCGTGTCGGCGGGGATCGTGTCCGCGGGGAGCGCGTCGACGGGGATCGTGTCGGCGGGGAGCGCGTCGGCGGGGATCGTGTCGGCGGGGAGCGTGTCGGCAATTCGGATCACGCGTGGACTGCTCGATACGCCGGCGATGCTTGGCGTGATCAGCAACGACTCGCTCGCGCGGCACGGTCTGGGGCTCGCTTTCCGGCAACGCGGTTATTTCAACGAAGCACGCCGTGAGTTTGAACGGGCGGCACAACACGGCGAAGATCCGTGGCTCGTGCAACACGCGCTCGCGGAACTTGATCTGGTGCAGGGTCAGCACACGGCGGCTCGCGAACGCTACACGCTGCTGCTCGTGGAACGCAGCGATGATCCGCGGTTGTGGAATGAACATGGGGTGGCGCTGCATCAGGCGGGTGATGTCGCGGGCGCGGCCAACAGCTATCGCCGTGCGCTCCGCGCCGATCCGCGACACGCCCTGGCGTACAACAATCTCGGTGTCGCGCTCGAAGACCTTGGTGATCGGGTGCCGGCGCGTGAGGCGTTGCAGCGCGCCACGAAAATTGATCCGTCGCTGGTTCGCGCGCGTCTCAATCTCGCGCGCTGGAATCTGCGGTACCGTGATCCGCTGGCCTCACTCGCGGTGCTCCGTGAACTGGTCAGCTTTCATCCCGCGTTGGCGGACGCGTGGCACGAAATGGGATTGGCGCTCCTCGGGTTGCATCGCATCGAGGACGCGCGGCAGGCGGTCACGACGGCGATCGAGCATCGCCCGGATCACGCCGAAGCACGCTACACGCTGGCGCACGTACTGGGAACACTTGGTGATCGCGACGGGGCGCTGCGCGAAACGCAGTACGCGCTTGGTCTCTCACCGGTGCGCGCGGAAGCACGCCTCACGGTGGGCATCGCGTTGCATGACGAGTGTCCCGAATCGGTGGGACGTCTTGATCTGCTGTCGCTCGTGGAAGCCTCGCCCTTGGTGGGCGAAGAGATTTCAGCGGACGCGGTGGCCAGGCTGCTGCCCGAGCACGCGTCCTCAACGGCGATACCGACGACGACCGTCGACCGTACGCTGGCGCAGCGCCTCGATGACGCCGAGGCACGCCTGGAGCGCGGTGCACGCGATGCGGCCATGCGCGACGCCTCGGACGTGTTGGCCCTGTGCACGCCCGAGGTCCGTCGCAGAGACGCGCGCATTGAAGTGCGCGCCTTGCTGCTCATCGGCGACGCGTTCGCGGCTGCGGGTGTACACGGCGAGGCGTACGAGCGGTATCAGCAGGTACGCGCGCTGACGAACGCTGCGGGTAGCGCGACGGCGTCTGCACCAGGCGACGACTTGGCACGTCGTGCGATGCTCGGTGAAATCCGGTCGGCGTGCCTGCTCGGCCGCGGCGCGAATGTGATTGCGTTGGTGGAACGATTCGGATCGCATGAAACGGATAACGCCGATGTGTTGGCCTTGCTGGCGGCCTCGCATGCGGCCTTGGCCGATTCGTACGGCACGCGCGTGGCGCGCGCGGCGATTGATCGGTTGGTGAAGCTCGATCCACGCAGCGCCGCGCTGTTTCATTTTGTTGGTGATGCGGCGGAATCCATGGGTGAAGCGGCGTTGGCAGTCATGCTGTACCGGCGCGCGTTGACACTCGATCCAACGCGCCCGTCGGCACGGGTCGCGATCGCGCGGCTGTTGCAACGCACCGGCGATCATCTCGCGGCTCGGCTTGAACTTGTCGCGGCGCTGGCCATGGCGCCTGGATTCCGGGACGCTCGGCTTGAGTTGGCGCGCTTGCATCGCACCGGGGAGCGCCCGCACGAGGCGATCCGCGTGCTCGCCGCACATCTGGAGCGGGACGCCGCCGACGTGGACGCGCTGGTGCTGCTCGCCGAGTCGCTCCGCGCGGCCGAACGTCCCGACGATGCGCGACGGGCGGTGCAGCGTGCGCGGCGATTTGAGCCCGACCATTCGGACGCGTTGTGGATGGATGGCCTTCTGCTCGCCGATCAGGGGCGTGTCCGCGAGGCGCGCTCGCGGTGGGGACGGCTGATCGCGATCGCGCCCGGATCACAGGCCGCGTCCCGGGCGCGTGATGCGTTCGCCGCTGACTCCGAAAACCTGTCGACCGCATCGTTTGCTCGAACGGCAGTCGCGGCCACCAACTCGCCGGTGACGCCGCGATGAGTCTGGAAGGAACGATTCGCGATCTCGGTCTGCACGAGGTGGGACAGCTGCTCTCGTTGAGTCGCAAGAGTGGTACGCTCGCCGTGTCTTCATTGCTGCGTGGTTGCTCCGCCTGGATTCGCTTTGCCGACGGCGCGATGGTCGACGCGGGCGCCGATGTTCCGGTGTTGCCGGGGGAAGCAACGGAGCCCGCCGCCGCCGGCCAGCGCGCGTCGATCGAAGCGGTCGTGCTCGATGTACTGGCGTGGCGCGAAGGACGCTTCGTGTTCAGGCCCGAAGCCAAAGGTGCGGCATCGGCCAGTCATGTGCGTATTCCCACCGACGCCATGCTCGTGGAGTCCGCACAGCGCGATGATGCCTGGCAACAGATCGCCGATCGTGTGCCGCATGCCGATGTGGTACCGTCGTTCGTGGATGTGGAACCCAAGGCGCTGCCGCTGCTCCGCCTCGTGCCGCAAGAGTGGGAAGTCCTCACGCGGGTGGATGGACAGCGTTCACTGCGCACGCTCGCGCAACTCCTGCAACGCGACGTGATTGAAGTCGCCGGCATTGTGCACGGGCTGATCGGGACCGGACTGCTGACCATCCCTGATGGCAGCGTGCTGCGGCGGGTCACACCGGCGGGCACTTCCGACCTCGCGCCGTTGGAGGATATCGAGCTGCCGGCACCCCGGGTTGCAGGACGGGCGCCGACGATACGTGCGGAGCGCGAGGAGTTGTGGGTTCCCGCGACGGCGGAGATGGCCGTGTTCGATTCAGACCACGACGATATCGACGATGTCGTCTTCGATCCGTTGAGCGCCGGCCTGCTCACGCCGCATGGATCGCCGCGCGTCGAGATGACCGGTTTCCCGTCCACCGCAAATTCGTTCACCAACCCGGCGAGCCCTGTCACACCACCGGCATCTTCGCACGTTGCGTCCGGACCCCTGGAGCCGTCATCTCCGGAGAGTCGGATGTCGTGCTCGGTTGACCTGTTGACACTGCTGGAACAGGGAGACGAGGCGGCCCGTCGCGGCGACTTTGAGTCGGCGCTCACGTGCTGGAGCCAATTTCTGCGCCACCCCGATTCGAACGGCGATGCCGATCGTGTGCGGGAAGCCATTGGCCTCACTGCGCGGCTGCAAGCGCTGCTGTATCCGATGGAGCGCGAGTGAATACCCCGTCACCACACGGGATCCTGAGCATCAGTCCGACGTGTCCAATGCGCGTCATCGAGGAACGAGCACATGCCCATCGTCGATCACGCCACTCGATTGATCACCTGCAAGCTGGTGTTCTGCGGGCCGGGCCGATCGGGTAAGACCACGAATCTTTCGTACCTGCACTCGGCCTTACCAGGAGAGCAGGTCGGGAATCTCACATCGCTCGCGACCCGCCGCGACCGCACACTGTTCTTTGATTACATGCCGGTGGATTTAGGGACGGTGGGTGCGTACAAGGTGCGCTTCCAGTTGTACACCGTGCCCGGTCAGCCGTATTACAAGGCCATCCGCCAACTCGTGCTGCAAGGTGCGGACGGCGTGGCGTTTGTGGCCGACAGTCAACGGCATCGCTGGGACGACAATCTCGAAAGCCTTCAGGACATGCACGCCAATCTCGCCGAGCACGGCGTGGACGCGCGCAGTCTGCCAATCGCGATGCAGTACAACAAGCAGGATCTGCCGGAGTCGCTCGTTGCATCGGTCGCCGAGCTGTCATCGGCGCTGAACTTTCGCAATGTGCCGGAGTTCGCGGCGGACGCACTGCGCGGTCAGGGCGTGTTCGATACCCTGCGATCATTGGGCGTGCAAATTCTCCGCCGGCTTGGTGCCGAAGACGGCACCGCTGCGGGGTCGCGTGCGCGGGCTGCACTGCGCACCCCGCTGAGCACGCCCGCCATGCCTGAGCTATCCTTCGCCGGGAGCGTTGGACTGTGACCGCACGCGTGCTCGATGGTGGGTATCGGTTTGAAAATTTTGTGGTGGGCGCGTCCAACCGTTTGGCACACTCCGCCGCCCAACGCGTCGCCGACGCGCCGGGCACAGCCTACAATCCGCTGTTCATCTACGGCGGCTCCGGACTCGGCAAAACGCATCTCGCCGCCGCGATTGCCTATCACGCACGGCAATCGCATCCGTCGCTTCGGGTGGAGCTGGCCAGTGCCGAAGACGTGGTGGAGCGGTTGCACCGGGCGATTGCCTCGGGACAGCGCGATCAATACGCGGCGCACTTTCAGCACGTGGATCTGCTGCTGCTCGACGATGTGCAGTTCCTCACGGGACAACGCGAAACACAAACCGAACTGCTCCGCCTGTTCAACCTGATGCAGGGAGCCGGACGGCAGCTCGTAATGACGAGTGATCGTCCGCCCGCCGAAATCCCGGATGTCGATCAGCGACTGGTTTCTCGACTGTCCGGCGGCCTGGTGGTGGACGTTGGCGCGCCCGACTTCGAAATGCGACTGGCCATTCTGCGCAACAGCGCCGAAGAGCGAGAGCTCGAGTTCGACACCGGCGTGCTCGATGAAGTGGCGCGACTCGCACTTGGCAACGTGCGTGAACTCAAGGGGGCCCTCAACCGGCTCGCGGCATATCAGCAGCTGGAACCGGCTGCGATCACGCCCGCCGACGTGCGATCGGTGCTGGGCGATCGGCGCAATACCGCGCCAGGCGCAACACCGGTGGTGCCGAGCGCCGCGCGACGCATTGATGAGCCACCGGAGTACGCCGGGTTTCTTGCCGATGTCACGCAGGAATTGGAAACACGCGTGGAACGCTGGCGTGTCTCGATTGGCGAGGCCTGCGCGTACTGGCGCACGGAGGGCTACGTCACGCTCGTTCTTGAGCGGGCAATGCAACTGCCGTCGGCACCCGATGTGAATGGTTTGCTGGCGACGTTCGCGTCGGCGGTGGAGCATCTGCGCGGCATCGAGATGCAGGCCGTCACGCTCGATCCGGGCGTACGTGGCCAGGCGGCCTTTCGAAATCCCGAGTTGGTCGCTGAGGCGCAGTTGCTGCTCGATCGCGCGCTGGCGTCCGCACTGCCGCTGCCCGCACCCAATCTGCAGTACGGCCGCAGTGGCCTTGAGGCGGGGCTCGCCAATCAGCTGGCGCTCAAGGCCGCCGATGCGGTCATCGAACATCCCGGGCAGCGCTACAACCCACTGTACGTGCACGGGCCAAGCGGCACCGGAAAAACACATCTGGCGCATGCGATTGCCGGTGCACTGCGCACGATGCGTCCCCGCATGGCGATCGCGTGTGTGTCAGCCACAACATTTGTGGAAGAACTGATTGCGGCCATGCAGGAAGGTGGCGTGGAGCGTTGGCGTGCCCGGTACCGCGCGGCCGAAGTGCTGGTGCTGGATGATGTGCATCAACTGGCTGACAAGGAGCGTACGCAGGAGGAGCTGTTTCATCTGTTCAACGTCCTGCATGACCGCAGTGCACAAATTGTGCTCACCAGTGATCGTGCGCCGCGCGAACTGCGCGGTGTTGCCGACCGACTGCGTTCACGCTTTGAAGGTGGGTTGGTGGTGGCCCTGCAAGCACCGGATCGTGGGTTGCGCGAGCGACTCGTGCAGCGTTGGCTGGTGGAAGCCGGACACCTGGCGGACGCGACGCTCGTGTCGTATCTGGCCGACCGTGAAGCACCGAGTGCGCGGGAACTGGCCGGTGTCATCACGCGTCTCGCAGCGGCCGCTGATTTACTCGCGGTGCCGCTCGACCTCCCGTTGGCACGCCGCGAACTTGAGGGCGTGACGCGTGTGGTGGCGGCCACGCCGCGCGCCGGTGTTCCGATGCGCGATGGATCGCAGGACGCCTTTTTCCTCGACGCCGAGAAGGTGCTGTGGGACTGGCCCGTGCTCGGTGACCGGTTGCTCGAGGAGAGTCGGTAATGGCTATTCGCGGCAGTCTCAGCGAAGCCAGTCTCGCGGACGTGCTGCAGTTGCTGGCACTCGGGCAGAAAACCGGAGTGCTCAGCCTCGCGCGTGAGGGCAGCTTCGGCGCCGTGCACTTTGATCGTGGCATGATCTGGCACGCCGCACTGATCAACCGTCGGGATCGCCTGGGCGATCGATTGGTTCGCGCCGGCCTGCTCGGCGCCGATGCGCTTGCCCGATTGAATGCCGAATTGACCGACGACGACGATCGCCATCTGGCGCGAGTCCTGCTGGATCATGATCTCGTGGAGCCCGAGGTGCTTTCCCGCGAGTGTCGCACGCTGGTCGAAGAAGTCGTGTGCGTCCTCTTTACGTGGAACACCGGGACGTTCGCGTTCGAGCCGCAGGCGTCACCGTCGGAACCGCTCATTATCGCGCTGCCTGCCGACTCGTTGCTGATGGAAGCGGCCCGACGCGTCGACGAGTGGACACAGATCGAAAAGAAAATTCCGTCGTTGGACCTGATTTTCGAACTCGACGTGACGCGTTTGCAGCAGAGCGGGGTGAGTCTGACCGGCGAACAATCGTCGGTGGCACAATGGCTCGACGGCACACACGATGTGTCGGCCATTGTTGAGCGGTCCGGGCTTGGGGAGTTCGCCGTTGGCAAGGCATTGTACGGCCTCGTGACGGCTGGCTTTGCGCAGCGTGTGGGACGCAGCTCCGCACGTCGACAACCAGCTCCCGAAAGCCGGGTGGCCGAGCATCGCAATCTCGGTGTGGCATTCTATCGCACGGGCATGTATGACGAGGCCCAGCGCGAGTTCCGGCATGTGTTGGAGTTGCGTGCGGACGATCTTGGCGCACGATTTCATCTCGGGCTTGTCCATGTGCGTCGCGGCGATTGGGAACAGGCCATCGACGTGCTCAAACGCGCCGCCGCGCAGCCTGACGCCACGACGGCGGTCTTGCACGCGCTGGCCTACGCCTACGAACATCATCAGCAACTCGATCTTGCAGAAGCCACACTGGCCGACGCAGCGAGACGTGGATCGGCCGAGGATCCACGCGTCGCGCTGTCGCAAGGCGTGGTGGCCATGCGGCGCGGTGATCTCCCGCGCGCCGAAGAGCGCCTTGCCACCGCCCGTTCACTGTGGGGAGCGCGTCAACCGGTCGCGGCGTGGTTTCACTTCGCCGGCCTCGCGGCCGCGCTGCGTGGAGAAACCGATCGCGCAGCGGCCGTGCTTGAAGAGGGGATCGGACTGCACCCGCACGCGACCGTGCTGTACAACGATCTGGCCGTGGTACAGGAGCGCCGAGGAGCACACGAGGCCGCCGCGCGCACACTGGAGCACGCACTGCTTGAAGAGAGCAGTCTGCCACACCTGCACAAGAATCTCGGCGACTATCGCTACCGCGGACAGCAGTACGACGAGGCATTCGATGCGTACGAGCGCGTCGTCCGGCTCGCGCCCGATCATGGCGCGGACGTGTGGCTGAAGCTGGGCAACATTCACTATCGACGCGGTGATCGCGCGGCCGCGCGTGACGCGTGGGAACGCGCGCTCGCAATCGATCCGGACAACGCCATCGTGCGCGGCAATCTCGGGGTCGCGCGCGCCAACGCGCCGGCGTCGGAACTCGTGGGCGCTGCCAGCGTCCGGGAGGCGCGATGATCTCCTCCGACAACCCGTTCAACGCGATGCCGCGTACGTGCGTCGACGATGGACTCGACGCGCTCCGCACGAAGATCACCGAAGAACGCGGTGTGCCGTGTGTTGGCTACAAGCCATCGTGTCTGCGCCGCCGCGTGAGCGTGCGCGTACGCGCGACCGGTGCCGGCGACTTTGTCGGATACGCGGCGTTACTCGATCGCGAACCCGCCGAGTGGTTGCGTTTACTCGATGCGCTCACCGTCAATGTCACCGGATTTTTTCGCGACGACACCGTGTACGCGCGGCTTCGGGCCGATGTGATTCCATCGCTGGCCCGCGCGCATACCGGCCTGTTGCACGCGTGGAGTGCCGGTTGCTCGAGCGGTGAAGAAGCGTGGACGGTGGCCATGCTGTTGGCTGATGCCGTCGGTCTCGATCGCACCTCGGTGCTGGCAACGGATATCGACGTGGCGAGTCTCGCCCGGGCCCGGGCAGCGGTGTATCCCGAAGTGCTCACACGCGATATCCCCGATGTCCTCCGGCACGCCTGGTGGCAGGGCACGGAATCGTTGCGCGCTGTTGATGCGTTGCGCGCGCGCGTTGCGTTTCGTGCGCACAATCTGTTCAGTGATTCGCCGCCGTGCACCGGGCTGCATCTCATCACCTGCCGCAACGTCATCATTTATTTTTCGCGTCCCGCTCAGGAGCAGCTGTTTACGCGGTTTGCCGACGCACTCGTGCCTGGCGGCGTACTGGTCCTCGGCAAAGTTGAAATGTTGTCGGGTCCCGCGCGCGCGCGGTTCGAGGCGATCGATGTGCGCGAGCGCATTTACCGGCGCGTGGCATGACGGAAATACGCGTTTCCATTGCCGATTACGCCGTGGCGCGCGGTGGCACGCGACTGGTCACCGTGGGATTGGGATCCTGTGTGGCGATTGCGCTGCACGCCAAAGCGCACGGCGCCGGCGGGCTCGCACACGTCATGCTGCCGCACGCCGCGCTCTCGAGCGACACCAGTAGTCCCGGCAAGTTTGCATCGACGGCCGTTCCGCACATGCTGGCGCAACTTGAGGCGCTCGGTGTGCACGGCGGATTAGAAGCGCGACTTGTTGGTGGAGCCTCGATGTTCGCGCAACTGCTGCCAAGCGGCGCCGTGCCACTCGGCGCACGTAATGTGTCGGCTGCGCGCGCGGCCTGCGCTGCGGCGGGGATCCCGATCGTGGCCGAAGACACCGGTGGTGGACACGGCCGCAGCGTGTACTTCGATGTGGCGGAGGGGCGGGTGCGGGTACGATCGGTCGCGTGCGGTGATGTCGAGCTCTGATACAGCGCGCCGCAAGCGCGTGCTCGTGGTGGACGACAGCGCGTTCATGCGCCGCCTCGTGCGCGAGCTCATCACCGAGAGTGGTGAGTTCGACGTCGTCGGCACGGCGCGCGATGGCGATGACGCGATTCGGCAGGTCCACGCGCTTGATCCGGATATCGTCACGCTCGACGTCGCTATGCCGGGCCTCGACGGCCTCGATGTGCTCGGCTATATCATGAGTGAAGTACCGCGGGCAGTGATCATGCTCAGCGCGGGCGGTGCCGATGCCGGTGTCGGCGCGACGCTGCGTGCGCTCGAACTTGGCGCGGTGGATTTTGTGCGGAAGCCCTCGGGGCCGATCAGCCTCGATCTCGGACGCGTGGGTGATCGGTTGCTCGAAGCACTGCGGGCGGCCGCCAGCATGCATGTGGA
Organism: Gemmatimonadales bacterium; assembly: GCA_038203795.1. GTDB lineage: Bacteria > Gemmatimonadota > Gemmatimonadetes > Gemmatimonadales > Gemmatimonadaceae > JAABRT01. The sequence goes on along the minus strand of JBBRDP010000011.1, from coordinate 18,597 downwards.
TCGCGTGCATGTGCTCGCGCGCCCCGAGCGTGCGACACCGGTGCACAGGCGCGACGGCGATGCGCCAGCCACCCGCGCCGTGCTGATCGCCGCGTCCACCGGCGGGCCGGCGGCGCTCACGCAAGTGATTCCACGTTTGGCGTGTCCGCTTGGCGCGGCCGTGCTCATTGTGCAACACATGCCCAAAGGCTTCACGGCAAGTCTGGCGCAGCGGCTCGATGGCCTGAGCGCACTCACCGTGTGCGAAGCACGCGACGGCGATCTGGTGCGTCCCGACGTAGCGTACGTCGCGCCTGGCGGCCAGCACATGCGCGTGCTGCCCACGGTGGATGGGCCGCGCCTTGTGCTCGAACATGGTCCGACCGTGTGGGGCGTGCGGCCGGCGGCCGATCCGTTGTTCACCTCAGCCACGGACGTGTTCGGCAATCAGTTGGTTGGTGTGGTGCTTACCGGTATGGGACGTGATGGAGCCGAAGGGCTGCGCGTGGTGCGTGCGGCTGGCGGATACGGCGTGGTGCAGGATCCTGAACAGGCAGTGATTCCCGGCATGCCCAATGCGGCACTGCGTCATGCGGGCGCCGACATCACCGCCGCCATCGGTGACGTGGCCGCCGCGGTGCAGCATGGCTTATCGGTGTTGCCGTCTGCCGTACGCGCGGTTCACCGCAGCGGGAGCGTGGCATGAACGCCTACTGTGATCTGCTCCTCTTCGACGTGGGCGCGGAGCGATTCGCGCTGCCGCTTGGTGACATCGCCGCCGTCCTCGACAGCACCGACGTGCAGCGGGGCGCGGGGCTCGACGCACGTGGCGTTGGCGTACTGCGCTCGCGTGATGCGTTTGTCACGGTGTATGAGCCGTCGCATGTGCTCGGCGTGCAGTGTTCGGTCGTTGATCCGTTGCTCCTCATCCTGACGCACACGGATTGCACGATCGGGTTGCTCGTGGACCACGCTGAAGCGGCGCTCGCGGTCCCGGTTCACGGAGTCCGCGATCTCTCGGCGATGGGTGGCACCGATGGTGTCGTGGTTGGCGCCTTGCGCCCCGCCACACAATGGGTGACCCTGCTCGACACGCAGTCGCTCGTGCACGCATTGCTCGATCGTCGTCCCGCCCACGCCGCCTGAGGATCTTCGACACGTGTTCACGCGTACTGCTACTCCGCTCGTTGCGATTGATCAGGCGACGCTGGTGACCTTCGCCGTTGGCCGCGATCTGCTCGCCGCGCCTGTGGAGTCGGTGGAACGTGTGCTCCGTTGGGTGCAGCCGTCGCCGCTGCCGCAGTTGCCCGACTGGCTGGACGGTGTGATTGCGCACGCTGGGCGCATGGTGCCGGTGGTGGATCTGCGTCGGCGTTTTGGGCGTGACGCGAGTGGCATCACGTCGGCCACGCGGATTGTGGTGTTTGCGGTTGGCGCTGATTGGCTGGGTGCGGTGGTGGACGCGGTGCTGGACGTGATCACGGTGGACGCCACGCGCATCACGGCGCCACCGCCGGTGGTGCGCGGTTTGTCGGGGCAATATCTGCTGGGCCTGCTCTCCCGTGAGGACCGAGTGGTGCTGGTGCTCGACGCGGCGCGATTGCTGTCGGCAACGGAGGCACTCCAGTTGCACGAAGCGGTCGCCCACACCACCACGCCGTCCGCATGACAGACGACGCCACCAATGGGTCGTCGACCATCGGCGCCTCGCATGATGCGTCAGGAGGTATCGCGGATGTGCGTGCGCTCGTCGCCGCCGAAGCGACGTTGCGCGCGCAACTCGCCGCGTTGCCTGACGCGGCATCGCGTCTGGTGATCAAGGAGCAGATCATTGCGCTATTCCGAGCGGTCGAAGCGGCCGAGGTCCAGGTGACCTCGCTCAAGGGCTCCGTGAAAGCGCTGGCGGAATCGTGGAAGCAGGCCGACGGCCGCGTACAGGGCAGTCCGCATCGCGGCGGTTCGTCGCAGCGCGTCGACCACCTGGGCGCGTCCACCTACGTGGAAAAGGGCTGGTCGCGCCTCGCAATGGGCGATGCTGTCGCGGCGGAAGCATCGCTGCAAAAGGCACTGCTGCTCGCGCCGGGCAACGGCGAGGCGGAGTCACTGCTCGGTTGGGCGCAAATGATGCAGGAGCAGTACGATGTGGCCCTGCTCACCTTCCACAACGTGTTGCTGCGCGAGCCGCAAAACGCGCTGGCGCGAACGAACGTCGGCTACATCTGCCTGCGCAAGAAAATTTACGGCGAGGCGATTGAACATTTGTCGCGTGCGATCCGCCTCGACAATGATCCGAAGGCGACGCTGTATGCGCACCTCTACCTTGGATTGGTGTACTTGGAGCGGGAGATGTACGACGATGCCCGGCTTTTCTTTGGCAAAGTCCTCGCACTCGGTCCGAACATGTTGCAGGCCTACTACGAACTCGGTCGGGCCCATTGGTTCTCCGGCGACGCGGCGGCGGCACGGACGGCGTGGCGAACCGGTGCGGCGGTGAACAAGTTCAATCCATGGGGAAAGCGGTGCGCCGACGTCTTGGCAGCAGTCGATCGTGGCGAGGGGCCACCTCGCGAGATGTGACCGTCATTTCCGATACGGTCCGTCCCCGCGTGGCGCTTCAGCGCGTCTGGCGGTCGCTGGTGTTCCTGCTTGCGCTCGTTGCCGTTCGCCCCGTTCAGGCACAGCGTGATGTGATGCGGGCACCGGGCGCGCGCACGGGCGAGGCGCGGCAGGACGAACTGCCGGGCGGAGCGCTGCGCATCGACGGCGGCCGTTTCACCATCGTCGCCTATCCGGCCGATGAGAAGCTCGCCCGCAGTGTGCTGCTGGCTGCGCAAGCCAACGACAGCTTTCCGGGACTCCGACGTCCGCAGGCGCGCGTGGTGATCGCCGTCGCGCCCGATGCCGGGACGTTCCGAGAGTGGGCCGGGCCCTCGGCGCCAGCGTGGGGTGCGGCCGTCGCGTTTCCAAGTTTGCAGCGCGTCATCATGCAAGGGTCGCGTTCGGGGAGCGGTGCCGGCGATCCACTGGTGACGCTGCGACACGAGCTTGCCCACCTCGCGCTTTTTGAGGCGATGGGCGATTTGCCTACGCGGTGGTTCGACGAGGGCTACGCCAGCGTGGCGGCGGGCGAGTGGGGGCGGGAGGAGGCGTTGGCGGCGAGCGTGGGCCTGGCCCTGCGCGGCGTGCCAACACTCGATGAACTTGAGCTGCTCTTCTATCGGGGCGCGGGTGATGCCGAAATGGCCTATGCGCTGGCGCACCGCGCGGTGCTGGATCTGATGACGCGCGGGGGCGACGCCGGCTTGCGCCCGTTTTTCGAGTATTGGAAAACCACCGGTTCGTTCGAGCGTGCGGTGCGTCAGGCGTACGGTGTGACCTCGGACGGTTTTGAGAAGCAGTGGCAGCAGCAGACGCGTCGGCGCTACGGCGCGCTCGCGCTGATGACCAATCTTTCACTGGCCTTTGGTGTCTTCGCGTTCGTGCTCGGTCCGTTTATCTGGCACCGGCGGCGGCGGGACCGCGAGCGGTTGGCGGCGCTCCGGGCGGCGGACGCGGCGCAGGACGCGGCCCAGCGCCAGAGCGCGCTGGATGCCATGTTACTCACCGAATCTGCGGTTGGTGACGAACTCCGTTGACAGCGCCGCCTGTCGCGCCTAGGGTTGTCGGATGTCTTCCGTCTCTGGTTCGCACCGCGCTCGCCGGGCGCCGTTCTGGTGGGGGGCGGTGGCGCTCGCGCTCATCGTCGGATACGGTGATTTGTGGCGTGGCGGGATCACGATTGGGCCGCTCATGCTGGTACTCGCGTACTGCGTGCTGGTACCAGTCGCGATCCTTCGGGAATAGAAGGGAACTGCAGGGGCCGTTCAACGGTAGAGTTTGGTACGCCGTAAGTGCGGAGTCTGTGTCGGGCGAATAGCTCAGTTGGTTAGAGCGCCTGCCTTACACGCAGGATGTCGGGGGTTCGAGTCCCTCTTCGCCCACTGATTATCCAGTCGTCGTTCGATTGGTGATCGCGCTCCACGTAACCTCTTGGCAGACGGCTTGCCTTGCGTGTCGTGTGGCATCAGCTTGTGCAGCTATTCGAGAACGGCGGTCGGTTCGCCGGTCAGCGTTCCGCTTCGAGTCGTCGGCGCACCGCGCGTCGGACATTCTTGTGGTGGATTCACGGTGCGGAGGTACGACTTTGATGGCACGCTCTTTCCACTCGCTGGTTGTCGGTGCCGGTACTCTGGCGCTCTTTGGTGCGTCTACGGCTGCGTCCGCGCAGCCCACGCGTCGCGCGCCTGAGCCGAACGCGAAGTTCGTGCTCGTCGAGATCTTCAAGGCGACGGGACTCCCGGAGAAAGGGCTTTCGGAAAAGGCCGCAGACGCCATGCGGAAGCGTGTCGAGCGCGAGTTCTCGCGCAAAGATGTCTATCTCGTCCCCAAGGAAGAGATGATCGGCATTCTCGAGAACTCCGGCTTTCCCATCGATTTGCCGCTTGAGCCGCATGATGCGCGCACACTCGCGCAGACGCTGCGGGCCGACGAGTACATCACCGGTTCCGTGATCAAGGGCGACACCAGCTACACCGTGGAAGCGCAACTGGTGCTCACGCGCGACAACTTGCTTGTGCAGCCGCTCGGTATTGCCACCGCCAGGAAGCTCGACGACGCGATGTCAGTGCTCGGAGCCGAGCTCAAACTCGCCCGGGCGCAGCTTGGCGCGGAGTTGCGGTGCGCCAACGCGGGTCGCGAGGGGAAGTGGGAAGAAGCGGCGGCGGCAGCAAAGGAAGGTATTGAGGCCTACCCCAAGGCCGTGCTGGCGCGCGTGTGCCTCGCCAATGCGATGATGAGCCAGAAAGCGAGCAACGAAGAGCTCCTCAAAATCAGCCGCGAAATTGTTGATCTGGCGCCGCGCAGCCGTCCCGGTCTGGCGCTCAAAGCGCAGGCGTTCCGCGGCCTCGATATGTCCGATTCGGCCATCACGACGCTGACCGAAATGATGATGACCAACCCGAATGACGCGCAGTTGCAGAAGGACGTCATCGACGCCATCACGGCGTTCGGCAACCCGCGTATCGCCCGTCCCTTGGTCGAAGAGGCGGTCGCCCGGAATCCCGGGGACGCCGATCTGCTTCGGTTGCGCTGGCTTATCTTGTTCGCCGTGAAAGATTACAAGGAAGCGTTCGACGCGGGCGAGGACCTCGTGCGTCTGGACACCGCCTTCGCTGACACCACGTACTACCTGAAGACGTCCGCTGCCTACGCGGCCGACAGTCAGCCACAGAAGGCGGCTGAGTTTGCGGCGCGTGGGGTGGCCAAGTTCCCGGACCATCCGGGTCTGAACAAGGATCTCGTGTTCAACTTGCGTACGTCGGGACAGAATCAGCAGGCGCTGGAAGTGTTGACCAAGGCCACGGCGGCAGGAATCGCGGTCGAGGATGCCAGCGTGCTCCGCGTGCTGCTCACGCGCGACGTCTCGGGAGACGAAGCCGCGCTTGCAGCGGCGCGCGCCGTCGTCGCCAAGGGGGATTCGACAGTGGCACAGGTCGTGTTGGTGGTGGCCAAGTCCCTGTTTGACAAAGCGGCCGCCGACAAGAGCCTGGCCGGCTTTGATGTGGCGACGCCAGCGCTTGCCTACGCCGATTCGCTGGCGAAGGGCGAAACCAAGGCGCAGGCCAAGTTCTTCTTCGGCGCTTCTAATCTCTATGGCGCGCAGTATCGTTTGGCGGCGGCCTACGAGCAGAAGAGCTGTGCAATGGCGAAACAGGCGAAAAACGAGCTGATCGAAGCCCAGATCAACCTCCCGGCGGGCGGTGGATTTGCTCCCGATCAGGTTCCGAAGTTGATGGGGAACGTCATGCAGGCCGACGCCGCCGCCGATCAGGTAATCGCCCAGCTCTGCAAGTAATCGTTTCTCGACCGTGATTTTGCGGGCTCGCCGTCGCTTTCGACGGCGGGCCCGTTCATCTTTAGGGCTTGCAGCGTAACAGTCTCGTTCGTCTCCCTCGCTACTTCCGATCGTCGTGAATCCGGTCCGTTCCGAGCCCGTGAGCCGTCCGGGTGTCTATCATGTGCCGGTGCTGCTCGAGCCGGTCCTCGTGTTGTTGGGCAACGCCCACACCGTGCTCGATTGCACCCTGGGAGGCGGTGGGCACTCGGCGGCGCTTGTCGAGCAGGGCGCGCGAGTCACGGGCATTGACCGCGACCCACGCGCCTTGGCCGCCGCCCGCGACCGCCTCGCCGACGCCGAACGCGCCAGCCGGTTCCGGGCGTTGCTTGGCAACTACGCCGACCTCGACCTTGCGGGGCTCGCGCCTGTCGAGCGCTTTGACGGCATTCTGCTCGACCTCGGCGTCTCGTCCCATCAGTTCGACGATCCGGGCCGTGGCTTCACGTTCCGTGAAGGCGCTCCGCTCGACATGCGGATGGGCGACGATGCGTCGCTCGACGCGGCCGGATTGCTTAACACCATCGACGAGATCGATCTCTCCGCGTTGCTCCGCAGTTTCGCCGACGAGCCGCGTGCGGCGCGACTGGCGCGTGAAATCGTGCGCCGGAGAGAACGGCGTGCCTTCGCCACCGCCGACGATCTGGTGGACGCGATTCGCGCGGTGCTCGGTCCGCGCAGCGGCGCACCGGATTTTGCACGGATCTTTCAGGCCGTGCGCATTGCGGTCAACGATGAGCTCGTCGGACTCGAGCGCGCGCTGCCGCTCTTGCGGGATCGCCTGCTCCCCGATGGGGTGCTGGCAATCATCAGCTATCACTCGGGCGAAGATCGGCTCGTGAAGCATGCATTCCGCGATTGGAGTACGCGTTGTATCTGTCCGCCCAAGCATCCCATGTGCACGTGCGCCAACGTCGCGCTCGGCGAAACGCTGACCCGTCGCGCGATCGTGGCCGACGAGGCGGAGATCGCGGTGAACACGCGTTCACGTAGCGCGAAGTTGCGTGCTTGGCGACGCGCGGCGGAATGATGGCGACGCGTCGCCGCTCGCCGTCGGTACGGCGCGGTCGCTCGTTGATGGTCATCGCCCTGCTTGCGTTCGTCGTGACGGCCGTTATCGTGGTGTGGCGTCGTGGTCGTGGGTATGAAGAAGTTCGTCGTATTGCGGCGCTCGACGGGCAAGTTCGGGATCTCCAGGCACAACAGGCATTGCTCGAGCGCGATCTGCGGGATGCCACGAGCTCGGCGCGCATCAAGCCGGCCGCTGAGCGACGTCTTGGGTTGCGCATGCCGTCCGACTCGCAGTTGATCACGCTGCCGCGCCGTGTGCCCGGTCGCGTGAGTGTTCCTGATTCCCAGTCACCCCGGTTTCCGTAAGCTGTGAACGAACCGTCGAACGCTGTCCCCGCTGAGGCTGTCCGCCCCACGCGTGCGCGTGCGGTGCTGCTGCACCTCACGCTGGTGGTGTTTGCGATCGCGCTGGTCGCCAAGACGGCGCACGTGCAAATCGTGCAAGGGGACCGCTGGGCGGCCGAGGCGGACAGGCAGCACCTGACGGTGTCGTCGCTGCCCGCACCGCGTGGAGACATTACGGATGAGCGTGGCGAGCAGCTTGCGGCCAGCCGCGAGCAGGTGCAAATCACGATTGCACCGAACCAAGTCCGTGGCCCCACGGCAAGGCGCAACGACCGCGATTCGCTCGCCCAGCAACTCTCGGCCTTGGGCGTACCACGCGAGATCGTGCGCAAAGCGCTCGACTCCACACGCACGTATCTACAAGTGCCGGGACTGTATCTGCCGAGTGATGCCAGGCGATTGATGTCGATCAATGGTGTGAGTGGACGGCGCACGATGGAACGCCTGCCCTCGGGTTCGCCCGCGATTCGTCGACTGATCGGTGCCGTGAACGGCGATGGTATGGCGCAGACTGGGCTCGAACTCGCGCTTGATTCGGTGCTGACCGGCACGATGGGTGAGCGCCGAGCGCTGCGTGACCGTCGTGGTCGGTCATGGGATTCACCGGTGGGGTCACGTGTGGACGCGCGTCCGGGCAATACCGTTCGCCTCACGATCAATCGCCCGCTGCAGGAAATCGTGGAGCGTGAACTGCTCGAAGCGATGGCGCGCACCGGTGCGAGCGGGGGCGACCTTGTCGTGCTCGATCCCAACGACGGAGCGATTCTCGCGCTGGCCGGTGCGCGCGATGGGAAAATTGCCGCGTCGGTCACACCGCTCACGGAGCCGTATCAGCCGGGCTCGGTGCTCAAGCCGATGTTTGTCGCACGCTTGCTCGACGAGGGGCGCACACGCGCGGACGCGTTGATCAACACCGAGAACGGTCGCTGGGTACTGGGCACGCGCACGATCACCGACGAGCACAAGGCGCCATTCATGTCGGTGTTCGACGTGGTGCGCTGGTCGAGCAATATCGGCACGATCAAGCTGGTGCTGGCGCACATGACGCCAACCGAAGAGTACGAGCTCTTGCGCGACTACGGGTTCGGGGTGCTCAGCGGTTTGCCATACCCCTCGGAGTCACGCGGCACGCTCACCACACCCGCGCGCTGGACGACACCATCTGCGGCGTCGCACGCCATCGGCTACGAGTTATCGGTGACGCCGGTGCAACTCGCGGTCGCCTACGCGGCCATCGCCAATGGTGGCGAGTTGCTCGAACCGGCGTTGGTGCGCGAGATTCGCACGCCCGATGGAGACGTGGTGTTCCGTCACGATCGCCGTGTCCTTCGCCGCGTGTCCACGGAGTCGAGCGCCGGGATTGTGCGCGAGATGTTGAAGGCCGTCGTTGATAGCGGCACGGGGCGCGCCGCCGGGTTGACCGCCTTCGACGTTGGTGGCAAGAGCGGGACGTCCATTCGCCAGACGAAAGGTTCAGCCCCGCGCACGTACGACGCGACCTTCGCGGGCATGTTTCCGATGTCCGATCCGCAAGTGGTCGTCGTCGCGCGGCTCATTGAGCCGAAATCGCAGATTTTTGGCGGGCTGGTTGCCGGGCCGATGGTGCGTGAAGTATTGCGCGGTGCGCTCGCCGCGCGTGACGCGGCTCTCGATCGGAGTGTGCTGGCGCGTGTCGCGCGCACCGTGCACGTGGATGCCGATACATCTCGGCGTGCGCAACGGGACGCCGCGCGCGCCAGCGATACCACGGCCACAAGTTCGATCGTGGCCAGCCTCGCCGTGGAACCGGAGATCGCGCCGGCACCGATGATGCATGAGCCAACGCCCGGGCGCGTCGTCGTGGCGCTGCCGTACACATCACGTGCGCGCAACGCCGATGCCGCACCAATGCTGACCGTGCCGTCGGTACGCGGGATGACGGTGCGTGACGCGGCACGAACACTGCACGACGCCGGGTTCCGTGTGCGCGTGACGCGTGGACTCGATGGTCGCACGCAGCCAGCGGCTGGTGCCATGGCCACGCGTGGCTCGCTCGTCGTGTTGGAGCGTGTGCCGTGACCGGCCATACGATCCCCGGTGTGGTGTTGCTCGATGCATTGCGCGCCGCGTCGCTGCTGGTGGGCGACGCGCCACGAATGCCCGACCAGGTATATGGCGTCACCGACGACAGTCGCGCTGTGGTGCCGGGCGGTGTGTTCATTGCCGTCCGTGGTCATGCCGCCGATGGACATGCGTTTGTGCACTCCGCAGTCGAGCGGGGCGCATCGCTCGTGCTGGTTGAAGATGACGTGGCACTGCGTGTGCCCACGCTGCGCGTCACCGACAGTCGAAAGGCGGCGGCGGTGGTGGCCGCCGCATTCTACGGGCGTCCAGCCGACGAACTCCGACTCATCGGTGTGACGGGTACGAATGGCAAGACCACCACGGTGCATCTGCTGCGGGCCTTGTTGTGCGACACCGGCCTGCTGGCAGCGTCGATCGGGACGCTCGGTGTGCTGGTGGGACGAGAGGGCACGCCAATCGAAGGCGGGCAGGGGCTCACCACGCCCGGCCCTGTGGAAATACAGCGCATACTGCGTGATCTCGTGCACGCCGGCGTTCGCGCCGTGGCCATGGAAGTCTCCTCGCACGCGTTGCATCAGGCGCGCGTTGAGGGATTGTCGTTTGATGTGGTGGTGTTCACCAGCTTCTCACGTGATCATCTCGACTATCATGGCACCATGGCGTCCTACTTTGCGGCCAAGGCACAGTTGATGACGTACCTCAAGCCCGATGGCGTGGCCGTGGTGAACGCGATGGAGCCGGCCTGGGGCGCGCTACCGACGCCACCGCGGCTGCTGCTGTTCCGCGTCGACTTCACCGACGATGCCACGCACCCCGATCTCCGCGAGAGTACCGTCCGTGCGGACGCCGTGTTTTTCGACGCGACGGGGAGTCGGTTTCTAGTGCGGGCCCGCGACGGCACCGAGAGCGGCGTGCGTGCACGCGCGCGGTTGCCGCTGCTCGGCGACTTTAACGTGACCAATGCCACCGGTGCCGTGGCCGCCGCCTGGGCGCTCGGCCAATCGTTTGAGCAGCTTGTTGCCGCACTCGCGCAGGTGCCGCAGACGCCGGGACGACTCGAACTGTTGCACGCGGCACCCGCCGTGCTGCGTGACTACGCGCACACACCCGACGCGCTGGATCGGGCGCTGCGTGCGGTGCTGCCGTTCGCGCGAACGCCGGAAGGCGTCCCCACACGCGTGCATGTTGTTTTCGGATGCGGCGGCGATCGGGATCGCGGCAAGCGACCGGAGATGGGACGGATCGCCGAACAACTGGCGGATGTCGTCATTCTGACGAGCGATAACCCACGCACCGAAGATCCGGAGCGTATTCTTGACGACATTGAGGCCGGTATGACACACGGAGCGCGTGCACTGCCCAACGCGCGTATCGAAGATCGTCGCACTGCCATCGCGCATGCGATCGCGACCGCCGATGCGCATGATGTCATTTTGCTTGCGGGCAAGGGACACGAGACGTATCAGGTGCGTGGTACGGAGCGCCTGCATTTTGACGAAGCGGAGATTGTGGCGGCGTTGGTCGGACCGCTTCGTTCAACGCGTTCCATGATCGGGGACGCTGCACCATGACGGTGATTCGCGCCGGCATCGCCGTCGAAGCCACGCCCATCGTTGTACCCACGGCGCCGCATCCGTTCTGGACGTTGCGACGCGCGGCCGCAGCGCTGGGCCCGCTCCTGCTGTCGGGTCCACGTCTCGACGACCGCATGCTCTCGGGGGTAACGACCGATTCGCGCACCCTGCCGCAGGGCGCGCTGTTCGTGGCGCTGCGCGGAGCACAACATGACGCGCATGCATGGCTGGAACAGGCGCGTGATAGCGGAGCTGCCGCCGTGGTGGTGGAGCGCCCGGAGGCCACGGCCGGTCTGGGCATCCCGGTGCTCGTCGTCAGCGATACGTTGCGCGCACTGGGAGCACTCGCGCGAGGCTGGCGTCGTGCGTGGGGCGGCACGGTGGTCGCGGTCGGTGGTTCGAACGGCAAGACGACGACCAAGGAAATGCTGCGGGCCGCAGTTGGTTCGCATCTCACCGTCCATGCCACGGCGGGCAACCAGAATAACCTGGTGGGCGTGCCGTTGACCCTGCTGTCCATCCCATCGTACGCCAATGTCGCGGTGGTTGAAGTTGGCACCAACGCACCCGGCGAGATTGAACGTCTCCGCGCGATGTGCGAGCCGGACATCGTCGTCGTCACGTCGCTCGGCGAAGAACATCTCGAGGGACTCGGCGATCTCGCTGGTGTGCTGCGCGAAGAATCTGCGATTTTTCCGCACGCCCGAATTGCCGTGCTGCCGGTGCATGAAGCGGCGCTCATTGCGGCGGCCGAACGTCACCACGCACACGTGATCCGCGCGGGAATCGCCGATGGCGATGTGCACGCCGATTCGTTCGCACTTGACGCGGAAGGACGCGGCGAGTTGGTGGTAGCGGGGCACGCGGTGACGCTGCCGCTGCGCGGCGCGCATCAGGGAGCGAACGCCATGCTCGCGCTGGCGGTTTCGCAGTCGGTGGGCGTGCCCATGCGGGACGCCGTGGCAGCGCTCGGGCATGTGGTCGCACCGGCGATGCGTGGCAGCTGGGAATCGATTGGCGCGCTCACGGTGATCAATGATGCCTACAACGCCAACCCACCGTCCATGCGCGCCGCGCTGCAGCTCATGCGCGACGTGGGCGCGGGACGGCAAAAGGTGGCGGTGCTCGGTACGATGCGTGAGCTCGGAGCACAATCCGATCAGCAACACGACGCCGTGGCCCGCGAGGCGTTGCACGTCGGGCTGGATATCATTGTCGCGGTGGGCGAGTTTGGACCAGCGTTCGCACGCGTCGCGCCGGGTGATGCGCGTGTGTTGCGTGCCGCAGATCCGGACACCGCCTGGACGCAGCTGCAGCCGGTGCTCTCTCGCGACGCGCTGGTGTTGCTGAAGGGCTCGCGTGGCGAACGTCTCGAGCGACTGCTCCCCCCTCTCACCACCTGGGCAACGTCCTGAGTGCTTTACCATCTGCTGCAGCCGCTGGCGCGAGAGTTCCAACTCTTCAACCTGCTCAATTACATCACGTTTCGGTCGGCGGCGGCGTTTGTCACGTCGTTGATCGTCACGTTTGCCATTGGCCCGCTCATTCTGGCGCGCCTTCGCCGGTTGGCGGTGCATCAAGTGGTTCGCGAAGGCACGCCCGACTCGCATCTCGGGAAAGGCACGACGCCCACGATGGGCGGATTGATTTTGATCACGGCCGCGTTGGTGCCCACCGTGCTGTGGGCGCGCCTCGACAATCGATATTTGCTGCTCGCGTTGGCCGTCACGATCTGGATGGGAGCGATCGGTTTTCTCGACGACTATCTCAAGCTCAAACAAAAGCGCGAGGGCAAGAAAAACGAAGGGCTCGTTGAGCGATACAAGCTCGCCGGTCAGATCGCCTGTGGCGTTGCCCTCGGCCTGTACGTCTGGTTGCAGCCACTCTCCGCATTGCCCGGCGCGTCAACGACGGTCCCGTTTTTCAAATATTTGTTGATCGTGCCCATCGCATCGTGGGCGGCCTGGCTGTATGTGCCATTTGTGACGTTCATTGTCACCGGCACCAGTAATGCGGTCAACTTCACTGACGGGCTCGACGGACTGGCCACCGGATTGGTGGCTATCGCGCTGCTGACTTTCGGTTTGTTCGCGTACGTGCACGGCCGAGTGGACACGAGTGCGTATCTGCAGCTGTTTTATCTGCGTGGCGCGGGCGAGCTCACGGTGTACTGCGCCGCACTGGTGGGTGCATGTCTTGGGTTCCTTTGGTACAACGCGCATCCGGCGCAGGTGTTCATGGGCGACACCGGATCGCTGGCGCTGGGCGGTGCGCTTGGGGTCATTCCGATTCTGCTCAAGTCGGAGTTTTTGCTGGCGATCGTCGGTGCGGTGTTTGTGGCCGAAATGCTGTCGGTGATCATTCAGCGCTCGGTGTTCAAATATCGCCGACGCCGGTTTGGTGTGGAGTTCGCCCAGGAAAACAGGGTGTTCCTTCGCGCTCCGTTGCATCATCATTTTGAGATGCTGGGCTGGCCGGAAACACAAGTGGTGATCCGGTTCTGGATCGTGGGTATCCTCTGCGCCATCGTGGCGCTGAGCACGCTCAAGTTGCGATAGCGCGCATGAGTGCCGCCGCGTCACCGTCCGATCGCGTGCCCCCGACTGCGGAGCGCGACGTGCCCAATCCCGCTGCCGATCGTGTGATCGCGGCCGACGTTGCACGGTTGCTCTCGCGACCGATGGGCGAGGTCGCAGTGCTGGGACTCGGCGCGAGCGGAGTGGCTGCGGCGCGCTTGCTCAAGCACGTTGGGTTTGGCGTGTACGCCTCCGACCGCTCGGTGAGCGATACGTCGCGCGCCGCGCAGCAAACGCTGCAGTCACTCGGCGTGGTCACGGACATCGGCGCGCATGATCTGGCACGCATCACGTCGTGTGCGTTCGTGGTGGTGAGCCCCGGCATTCCGCCCGAGGCCCCGCCAGTGGCGGCGGCACGCGTCGCTGGTGTGCCGGTGGTGAGCGAAGTGGAGGTGGGGCTGCGATTGATGCCCGGACTCCGCACCATTGCGGTGACCGGAACAAATGGCAAGACCACCACCACCGCGCTCATTGGGCATTTGTTGCGCGCGCTCGGACACGACGCCGTGGATGCCGGCAACATCGGCGTTCCGGTGTGCGATCTCACCATGCGGACGCCGCATCCCGCCTGGGCAGCGCTGGAGCTCTCCTCGTTTCAGCTGCACGATACGCCCGGGTTGCGTCCCGATGTTGGTGTGCTCACCACGCTCAGCGCCGATCACCTCGACCGCTATCCGTCGGTTGATGCGTACTACGCCGACAAAGCCCGGCTGTTTGCCAATGCTGATCAGGCGTCGCGGTGGGTCGTGTCGGCCGATTCCGCAGAGATCGCGCACATGATGCGCGGTGTTGCCGGGACCGTCGCGCGCTTTTCCGTGCGGCGTGATGATGTGCAGGGCTGGTATGATCGCGTGCGGAATGTTTTGGTCATTGGTGGTGCGACGTTCATGCCTCGCGCCGACATTGCGTTGCTTGGTGATCACAACGTGGCCAACGTCCTGGCTGCGGCTACGGCCGTAATGTGTGCCGATCCCAGCCACGCCACGCCGACAGCGCGTCAGACCATGGCCAACGCCGTGCGATCGTTTCGGGCCTTGGCGCATCGCCTGGAGCCTGTGGCCGAACGTGACGGGGTGACGTGGATCAATGATTCGAAGGCGACCAATGTGGCGTCCACGTTGGTCGCACTCGAGGGCATGGTGCGTCCGACGGTATTGTTGCTGGGCGGGCGTCACAAGGGCGACGCCTATACCGCGCTGGCGGTGCCCCTCGCGCGGAACGGCAAAGCGGTGTTGTGTTTCGGTGAAGCGGGCGAGCAGGCGGCCCGTGAACTTCGCGAAGCGATGCCGGAGACCGGTATGGTGGAGTGGATGCGTGACGCCACATTTGCTGACGTGATCTCGCGGGCGCGATCCCTCGCCACACCGGGCGATGTAATACTGCTGTCACCTGCGTGCTCGAGCTTTGATATGTTTGCCAACTATGTGGAACGTGGACAGCGCTTCGCGCGGCTTGCCCGAGGTGACGGATGACCAGTCCTGTACTTGACGGGTTTGGTGCGCCAGCCGCCAATCCCGCCGCTGCGCGCGGTAGTGGCACCGGGGTTGGCGTTCGCGAACGCTGGAAAATGAGCGTTGAAAGTCGCGCCCTCGTGCTCGTGACCTTCGTGTTGATTGCGCTTGGACTGGTGGTGCTCTACAGCGCCAGCGCCCTGTCGGCACTCGAAGCGAATCTTCCAGCGCACGGGTTCATGCTCAAACAGGCGCAGGGCGTGCTCGTCGGCATCGTGGGCTTCGCGTTCGCCGCCAAGGTGGACGCCGAACGATGGCGTAAATGGGCCTGGCCGCTGATGGCACTGAGCATTGTGGCAATGCTGATCACCCTGTTGCCGTCCAAACAAGAGATCGGTGGGTCGCGACGATTCCTGATGGGCGGCTCCATCCAGCCATCAGAGTTCGCAAAACTCGCCGTGATTTTGTGGACGCCGATGCTGCTCGTGAAAAAGGGCCCGGCGCTTCGACGTCTTGGCAAGGGACTGGGACCGTTTCTGGTCGTGATCGGTGCCCTGTGTACCATCGCGATGCTGCAGCCCGATGTCTCAATGGCCATGACGTATTGCCTCCTCATGGCCGTGATACTGTTTGCCGGCGGCGCGCGCACCGCGCACTTCGTATTTCTCGGAATGCTGGCGGTGCCGCTGCTCGTGCAGCAAATCAGCAAACGAGAGTACATCGTGCAGCGTATCGAAGTGTTTTTCGCCAAGGACGCCGATAGCGGGTCTACCCCAGCGCCCATGAAGTATCAGCAACAACAATCGCTGATTGCGATCGGAAGCGGTGGACTCGTTGGCGTCGGCTTCGGCGAGGGGCAGCAGCAGGCCGGATGGACACCGTTGGCCTACAACGATTTCATCGCCAGCGTAGTGGGGGAAGAGTTCGGCTTCCTTGGCATGAGTGTGCTGGTCGGCGCGTTTGCCTTGTATGCGTGGCTCGGATTTCGCATCGCCCGCACCGCGCGAACACCGTTCCAATCGCTGGTGGCGATCGGGCTCACGTACGCCACGGTGATCACGGCGTTCGTGCATCTCGGCGTGACCATCGACCTGCTGCCGAACACCGGACTCACCTTGCCGTTTGTTTCGTACGGTCGGTCCAATCTTATCCTGACCATGTTGATGACCGGCATGCTCGTGAACATCGGGAGTGTGCGCGAACGTCGATATGGGACCGGAGCCACTGATCCCTTCGCCTCCGGTGCGCGCTAGCCGCTATGCGTGTGTTCTTCTCCGGTGGAGGTACCGGCGGTCATCTGTATCCCGGCCTCGCGATTGCGCGCGCGCTGGTCGCGCGTGCACCGCAGGTGGAACCGTACTTCATCGGCGCGCTGCGGGGGATCGAACGCGACGTACTCCCCACCACCGAGTTTCCGCACACGCTGCTTGAGCTGCATCCGTTGTATCGCACCGCGCCCGTGCGCAACTGGCGCACCATGACGGGAGGCATCTCGGCGCTGCGCACGATTTCGCGCCTCGCGCGAGCGTCCGAGCCGGCGTGCGTCGTGGGCACGGGTGGGTACGCCGCCGCCGCCGCGCTCGCGTGGGGTCGGTGGAATCGCGTGCCACTCGTATTGCACGAGTGCGACAGTTTCCCGGGTAAGGTCACCAGGCTGTTTGCGCCGGGGGCGACGCTCGTATCGCTTGGGTTTCCCGAAGCCGAGGCACGCATTGCGCCCGGACCGCGTACCGGCGTGGCCGCATTTGGCAATCCTGTCGTTCCGCCTGACCTCTCGTCTGAAAAGCGCGCCGCCGCTCGTCAGCACTGGGGGCTCGCACCGGACAGATTCACCGTACTCGTGGTGGGCGGCAGTCAAGGCTCGGCGGCGCTCAACGCCGGTGTGGCCGAATGGTGCGAGCTTGGCATTCCCGACGGCATGACACTCATCTGGGCCACCGGTCGTGCGCACTATCAGCATCACGCGCATCTGGCGAGCGATCGTGTGCGCGTTGAACCCTATCTCTCGCCAATCGCCGAGGCCTACGCCGCGGCCGATGTCGCGGTGACTCGTGCCGGCGCCATGACCATTGCTGAGCTGTGCGCGTGGGGCATTCCGTCGGTACTCGTGCCACTGCCCACGGCGGCACAGGATCATCAGGCCCACAATGCGCGCACGCTGGCGGCCGCCGGTGCGGCGATTCATTTGCCACAAGCTGAATACGATGGCTCGGCGCTGCAGGAAACGCTGCGCATGTTGCGGCAGCAACCCGCCGTTCGCGAGACCATGGCCCGCGCCGCGCGTGTTCGAGGTCGCCCCGATGCGGCCGCGCATATTGCCGAAGCGATCGCCACACTCGTGCTCCAACTTCCATGACCGTGCTTCTCGATACTACCGACACGCGACCTGTTCATTTTGTCGGCATCGCCGGCGCCGGCATGAGTGGTTTGGCCGAACTCCTTGTACGTCGCGGTGTGGCCGTGCAGGGCACCGACAGCAATCCCGGCGGTGCGCCCGATCTGGTGCGCATGGGCGTTGCGGTGCACGCGCACAACGCGGCGTTGGTGCATGACGCTCGAGCGGTCGTGTATTCATCGGCTATCCCGCCAACACATTCCGAACTCGTCGCCGCGCGCGCGCTCGGCCTGCCAGTGATTCGCCGCGCTGAGGCGCTCGGCGAAGCGGTGAGCGGTGGGACGTTGATCGCTGTGGCTGGCACGCACGGCAAGACCACCACTACCGTGATGACAACCGAAGCGCTGGCGGCGGCCGGCTATGATCCAACGGGCATCGCCGGTGGTCGCGTTGGCGCGTGGGGCAGCAATCTGCGTGCTGGTCGCACCGACCTGTTCGTCGTGGAGGCCGACGAGTACGATCGCTCGTTTCTCGCCCTCACCCCGACCGTAGCGGTGGTGCTTAATGTCGAAGCCGACCATCTCGACATTTACCGTGATCTCGATGAGATCAACGAGACGTTCGTGCGTTTCATGCAGCCCGCGCGCGCCAGCGTGGTATGTAGCGACGATGCCGGTGCGGCCGCACTGCCGCAGGGTGCGACGCGCGAAGTGGTACGCTACGCCGCTGCTGTGCCGGATGCTGCGGGTGTGCCAACGGCGCGGCTGATCGCACGTGATGTCGCGTTCAACGCGCGCGGCTCCGTATCGCGTCTTGAGTTTGATGGCGAAGCGATGGGCGATATGGTCCTGCAAGTGCCCGGCGTTCACAATGTGCGCAACGCACTGGCGGCGCTCGGCGCTGGTCTCATGATCGGCGCGCGCATCGTCGACATGTTACCCGGGCTCGCGGCGTTTGCGGGGGTTGAACGTCGTTTTCAGCGCATTGGTGAGTCGCGAGATCTCGTGCTCGTCGATGACTACGCCCATCATCCCACCGAAGTCGCTGCCACAATCGCAGCGGCGCGCGCCGCGTTTCCGCAGCGGCGATTGGTGGTGGCGTTTCAGCCGCATCTCTTTTCCCGTACCCGTGATTTCGCCGATGCGTTTGCACATGCGCTGGTCGGCGCTGATGTGTGTTTTCTGTGTGACATCTATCCGGCGCGCGAGCAACCGATTGACGGTGTGACCTCGGCGCTCATTGCCGACGCCATGGCAGCGTCTGGACGCGC
>JBBRDP010000010.1:0-39643 GCA_038203795.1 Gemmatimonadales bacterium | reverse complement strand
TCCCCAACCGGGTCCACGAAACAGCGCGCCGATCACCGTCAGTACGGCGAGGGCAATGAACAACCCCCAGAAGATGATCAGCGCCACGCGACGATCCTGCGGGCGCCGCGACGGATTCCGATCGATGTACGGCAACGCGACGAGTGCCGCGACGAGCACGCCGGGCGCCAGCACACCGGCGATGAGTGGATCAAAGTGCGCCAGCAACTCCTGCAACCCGACGAAGTACCACGGTGCCTTTGACGGTTCAGGCGTGACATTCGGATTCGCCAGCTCGCGGAGCGGTGCTTCAAACGCTACACCGAGCGCGATCACCAGTGCGCACACCGCAAGCGCGACCACCTGGTGACGAATCAGCAAGTGCGGCCACGCAAACACTTCGTCTGCAGGCTCGCGCACGCGCCCCGGTCCGTCGTCGGTCTCGACAACACCAAGCACGCGTCGACCATCGGGCAGCCACGTCTCATTGGCCACGATCGCCGATTCAGGCGCATCGGCACGTGCCGTGACATCGTGCGCGACAGCGGCATCACCGATGGCGAGTCCGTCCTTCCGCAACCGCCAGAGATGCACGGCCATCAGCAGAAAGAACGCACCGGTGAGCACCGCGACGTGAATCACGTAAAATCGCAACAGCGCCGATTGCCCGATGGTGCTGCCACCGAGCAGGAAATTGCGCATCCATGGCCCCACACCCGGAGCGTACTGCACCAGATCCGAGCCCACTGTTACCGCCCAGTACGCCAGCTGATCCCACGGCAGCAAGTAGCCCGTGAACGAATACGCGAGCGTGACGACCAGCAGTCCGACGCCGATCACCCAGTTAAACTGTCGCGGCGCTTTGTACGCACCATCGATAAACACACGCACCAGATGAAATACAACCGCCAACACCATGAGATGCGCGCCCCAGCGATGCACATTGCGGATCAGTTGGCCGAAACCGACTTGCGAACGCAGCAACTGCATATCGCCGTATGCCATACTGACGGCCGGTGTATAAAAAAACATCAGATACACACCGGTGATCAGCAAAATCGTGAAGAGAACAGTAGTGATGAATCCGAGGCGCCACGTGGAGCGAAAGCGCAGCAATGCGCGCGGTACACGCACCGGATACACGTGTAAAAACACGTTGCCAAACGACCGCTGTGCACGACCGCGCGGTGAATCCGCTGCGGGTGAACGCACAACGGAACGGTAGATGGCCGTCTCCTGAAGTCGCGTCCGCCAGCCCGAAGGTGACGGCCTGCCAGGCTCACTCATCCGGTCTCCGATGTCCCGCGCGCAACGCGGCGTATGGGCAGCACCGCTGCCTGCAGGGCCGGCGCGAGCGTGAAATGCAAGGCGTCTGTGGGGCAACGGTGCACACACAAACCGCAGCGAATGCACGTGGTGTCGTCAAACACCAGGGCAAGGGAGTCCTTTCCTGCTGAAACGAGGGAAAGCGACGATTGCGGACAGACATCGACGCACAGCGCACACGCAATGCAGCGCGTGGCCGAGAACTGCATGTGCTCATCACAGCGAAGGCAGCGCGCGGCCTCCACACGCCCGGCTCGCGTGTCCAGTGAATGTTCAACTTCGGTGACAGCGTCGCGTCGTGCGGGATCAAGCACGGGAAGCGCGGTGCGTGCCAACTCGTCGTAGCCGCTCCAAAATCGCGTGTCGGATTGCATGGCCGGTGCCGATGACACCGCCGGTGCAGACGCGACACGCCATGCAACGGACATCTGAGTTCCGTCCGTCGCACGTGCTTCCGCCGCCAGCGCCACGATCATTGACGCGGCCGCACGTTGCCCGGCGGCAATGGCATCGATCAGATCGCGTGGACCTGTCGCCACATCGCCCGCCGCCCACACCCGCGCGTCGGTCGAGCGGAGCTGTTGGTCAACCTGAATGCCGCCCCACGGCGTCCGCGCAACACTCGGCGTCAAGGCGAGAAAGTCGGTGTCAGATTGTTGTCCGATCGCGAGCACCACCGTATCGGCCGCGACAACAATCGCCTTCGACGAATCCAGTTCAGGGGCGAAGCGACCTGCCGCGTCGAAAAGAGAGCGCACAGGCGCGATTTCCACACCGCGCACACGCGTATCGCCAACCAGCCGCACCACGCCATAGCCGTCCTTCAGCACGACGCCTTCGGTGGTGGCCTCGCGCAGTTCTTCCTCAGGGACTGGCAGCGCGCTTCGCGCTTCGGCTGCAATCATGGTCACGTTGCGATCGCCGGCGCGCATGGCACTGCGTGCGGCGTCGAGCGCAGTCTGGCCGTCGTACGCCGACGTGGCACCGGCGCGCCACGCACTGCGCGCGGCATCAAAGGCCACGCTGCCGCCGCCGATCACCACGACGGCGCCGCTCATCATCCCGGTTGGCGCCGGCGCCACGCCCGCAACACGCGCGTTCTCCGCGCGGAGGAAATCCACGGCACGCACTACGCCCGGCAACTCGGCGCCCGGAGCGCGAAGGCTGCGGCCCTGCTGGCAACCAACCGTGAGCAAAATCGCAACGTGACGTGCGAGCAGCGTGTCGAACGACACATCGCGCCCGATGGCCACGCCGGATTGCACCTCAACGCCGAGCGAGACGATCGCGGCAATCTCGGCGTCGAGAACCGTGCGCGGCAATCGAAATGCTGGGATGCCGTAGCGCATCATGCCACCGGCTTCCGGCAACGCCTCGTACACGACGACCGCATGACCGATGCGACGCAAATCGTGCGCCGCAGCGAGTCCAGCGGGCCCGGCACCAACAATGCCGACCGATGCGCGCGAGACCGGTGGCACTGTACCAACCGCGCGCATCCATCGCGATGCGTCACCCTGCTCGGCACCATACGCATCGCACAGCACGCGCTTCAGCGCTCGAATTGATACCGCCGAGTCGATCACGCCGCGTCGGCAGGCCCGTTCACACGGCGCCGAACACACGCGACCGCACACCGACGCAAACGGGTTGGGGAGCCGCGCAACATCATATGCGTCGGCGACGCGCCCCTCAGCGAGCAGGGCGACGTACGCGGCTGCGTCGGTCCCAACGGGACACGCTGCACGGCACGGCGCCGGTGTCCCACGAACCACTGGTCCGAAATCGTTTGACGGAAGCATCACGCGCCCGGCGACGTCCTGGCCGACGACCGCCAGGCGGAATAGCACGCAACAGCAAACGCGAACCCCATCCACGCCGTGGCCATCCAGACGCGCACACCGCGCGGTGGCGAGGCGAGTTTCGTGAGGATCCACTGCGGCACGTAGAAGAACGCCAGCACCAATACCATCAGCGTCAGCACACTCGCAGCGATGGCGCGCAGCCAGCTTGGTGATGTGCTCGGAGCAGGCGTGACCGCATCGGTCGTGCTTCTCAAATCAGCATCGCTATTGCGCAACGTATCCGCCATCGACGAGCAGCGCGTGTCCCGTGACAAACGTCGACTGCGACGAACAGAGCCACAACACCGCATCTGCCACTTCGTGGCTTTGTCCGAGTCGGCCAATCGGATGCAGTGCTTCCATCGTCGCACGCATGACAGGATCGGTGGTCAGGCCCGCTCGCTCCAGCATCGGTGTGTCAATAAAGGCCGGGTACACCGCGTTTACGCGCACACCCTCCTTGCCCAGCTCGATCGCCACAGTCTTGGTGAGTCCCACCACGCCATGTTTCGCAGCGGTGTAGGCCGACGAGTTCGCAAAACCCACGACGCCCAGAATCGATGCACAGTTCACGATCGCGCCACGGCGCTGCTCGCGCATTACGCGCGCTTCAAAGTGCAGACAGCGGTAGACACCTGTCAGATTGATATCAATTGTGCCGCGCCACGCGTCAGGCGCGAGATTGGCGACGTGTGCTTGCACGCCTTCAATCCCGGCGTTGTTGAACGCACAATCAAGGCGCCCGTACTGCTGCACTGCGGCGCCGCCTGTGACCAGCGCAACCTGCTCAGCGAAATTGAACATCTCATGACCCTCGGACCGGAGAAGTGAGGAGAACACAGCGAAGTCTCGCCACTCGTCACGCGGCATGGTACCAGCAGCTTCCCCGAGTGCCCGTCGGGGAAATCACCACGAACTTCGCCGAAAGAGGCCACCAGTGCGCCCGAGTCGCAAGAGCCCACCCTACACCGGCTGCACCCCCGGGCGCCCCGCTTGAACCACAAATTGCGCTGCGGTCCGGATCGTCGCTCCCGGCGTGTCCACGTACTCCACCGTTCGATACGCGCTGCGCCACTCGCCCGGCGTCACATCGCACAGCACGTACCCACGAGGCGCGTTGTGCCAGGCGAGGTGCGGATTGTTTGCCCGCATCGTCTCGGCTGCGGTGCCGGTGAACCCGTCTGCCCCATTTCCTCCCGACGTCATCGACGTACCCACAAACTCCGTCGCAACGGCCGCACTCTCCGGACGCGAGAAGTCCACGCGCAGATCGTTTACCCAGCTCGAGTGCATGTCGCCCGTCAACACCACACCACGTCCTGGAGCGCGCTCGTGCAGCGACTCCACGAGCCGCCGCTGCGCCGACGGATAGCCCGCCCATTGATCCATCGACACGCGCGCACCGTCCGCACCAATCGTCACGTATGGGGCAACCATGATTTGTTGCGCCAACACCTGCCACGCCGCGCGTGACGCCGAGAGCCCATTGTTCAGCCATGTTTCCTGCGACTCGCCGAGCACGGTACGCGACGCCTCGAGACTCTCGGCGCAGAAGGCTTTGCGCCCGTCACCGCACGCCTGATTGCTTCGGAACTGTCGTGTATCCAGCACCCAGAACCGCGCCAATGCGCCCCAGGACACCGAGCGATGAATGGCCAGGTCTGCCCACGCGCGCGGACGCGGCACACGCACCGGCTGATGTTCATACCACGCCTGATACGCGACCGCACGCCGCGCCAGAAATGCTTCACGCGCTTGCGCATCCTGCGCGATTTCGCCGGCATAGTTGTTGTCCACTTCGTGGTCATCCCACGTCACCACCCACGGACACTGCGCATGTGCACGCTGCAGCGACACATCCGACTTGTACTGCGCGTAGCGACGGCGATAGTCTGCCAGCGTGTTGATCTCTCCACCGTCGTGCTTGCGCACCCGACCGTCCGCTCCGGCGCCCTCGTAGATGTAGTCGCCAAGATGCGCCACCAGATCGGGACGTTCCTCCGCCAGATGATCGAAGGCCGTGTACAGTCCCTGCTCGTAGTTCTGGCAGCTGACAAACGCGAACTGCAGCGGCTGCGCGGACGCGTCACGCGCGGGTGTCGTACGCGTACGGCCCGCAGGGCTGATCGCGTCCCCCGTACGGAGCGGTACCAGTACCAGCGCGCCGGCGAAAGTCCGTCCACTTCGACGTGCACACTGTACGCGAGCGCGCGGGTCGCCAGCGCGGTGCCGCGGCGAACAACTGTGGTGAAGCCCTCGTCATTCGCGACTTCCCACGACACCGCCACGTTGTCGTCGCGCATGCCGCCGAAACCGTCGGGCGCAAGCGGCTCCGGCGCGAGACGTGTCCATAAAACGACGGCGATCCACAGCAGGCTCCAGAAAGAAGAAGTCAATCTCCCAATACTGGTCGTGCGACTGCCGTGCGTCGAGAGGACTGCTGCCGAGCGATGGTCACGAGCCGGCAACAACACCGACTCGTGGCACGTGGCGCGCTAGTCGCGCTCGCGGACCAACTGTCCATGCAGCACCGCGACCTCGGGCGAGTCCTGCAGCAACTGCTGGAATTCCTGCTGAAAACCGGAGCCGTCGGCGTCCGGGCGCAACAAGCGCCGCGCCTGCGTCAGGAGATCCGCCGCCTCTTCGGCCGTGACCGGCGGCTGTCCACGATCCAGCAACCGCGAATCGATCTCCGACACCAGTCGCATCATCGGCCGCAGCCAGGTGAACCACGAATCGTGCATCGCCAACTGCAGAAACGCCCCGTTTCCCTCGATGCGTCCGAACACCTTTTCGTAGCGTACCTTTTCGGCGTGCAACAACACGCGATGCAACGACAACAAGTCGTTTCGCGCCGCGTCGAGCCTGGGCAACACTGCGGCCAATGCGTCTGCGGCGGGTTCCGACGCCTTCGAAGTCTCGTTTTCCATGTTTCACATCCTGACAAGATGTTTCTGGCGTCGCGGAGCCGATTGCGCACACCGTGCACACCGTACTACCGCGCACACCGTGCAGCGCACCACGTGGTGGTCACCACCGGATGCACGGCACCTGAAAACATATCCCCCGAGACGCGTTTGCGTTCCCGGAACGTACGGCTTCGGCGGCACCACGATTTGAGGACCCGCGCAACCTCTACGGCTTGCGGGGACGCTTGACGTCCGACGTGCCGGAACGCGCGATTTCCTTGACCGCGTTGCCAAGGATCGAGCCCGCGACCGTCCCCACGGCCCGGAACGCCACCGTTCCCGCGCCGCCCTGCCCAGGCTGAAGCTGACCCAGCACGACCGCTCCGGCCAGCGCACCGGCGAACCGCGGCCAGCCGATGCGACGGGTCCCGTCTTCATCAAAATCGGTCACCACCCCCTTCGTCACGTGACCGAGTCGCGCGCCGAATCCAGTACAGGCGCACGGCACATACGCCGGATCGCGATTGAGCGCCGCCGCTACCCCGTGTCTGACAACCTCGATGCTCGCCAGCTGTGCCGAGCGTGTCGCGAATCGCCTCCCGTACGACTCGGTGTCGCGCGGCCACGTCTTGGGAGATTCGGCGATCTGGTCGTAGCCCGACGACCACAACACCCGCCCCAGCGCGACCCACCCGATGAGGTCGGCCGTGAACTCCGGCATGCGCTGGATATCCTCAGCTCGGCGCGTTCCGGGGTACGGATCGATCACCACGACCAACGCAGAGGACTCCGGCGGTAATAAAAACGCTCCGGGCGGGAAGGGAGCGGCGGCGGCCGTCGTTTGCACCAAGGGGCGCGGCAACAGCGGCTGCGCGGAGGCACCGAGTGGAACGAGCAAGCAGGCCAACACGCCGATCACAAGCACACCCAGCGGCGTCGCTTCGTGCCGACCAGCGCCAGGAGGCGCCGCGCGAAATCGGCTCATGCGGCGAAATGTCGCTCGGAGCGCACCCGTCGAACGAAGACCTTTTCATACCGCAGCTGGTCCGCGCGCAGCAGTGTCTCCGCCGGAGTATTCGACTGATTCGACGTCTGGTTTCGCATGATTCGCACCCTGGCAAGATGTTGCTGGCGCCGCCGCGCACTGTGGACCGCGCGCAGCGCACGACGCGGTGAGCATCGCCGGAGGCACGTGACAGGAACGCTTATCCCACAAGACGCGCGCGGGTTCCCGGAACAACGCGCCAGCGTCACCGCGAACGCTACCGGCAACGCGAGGCGCTCCGCTCAGACGGGTCATTGACGACTGAGTTGCGTAGAGCGCACGCGTCGCGCCGGCTAGGCGCGCGCCATTCGTCGGATGAGCCAAATCGCCGCGATGACCAGCACTGTGGGAATGATCAACGCGACGAACAGCTTGACGGCCAACACCGCCATGAGGCCGATGGCGATCAGGGCAATGACCGGCACGCCCAGAATGGCCATGCCCAGGAACGGGCGGAGCGCCAGCAGGCGGAGCAACGAAGCGAGCATTGACAGCACCTTGAGAGGGGGATGCGTACACTACGTAGTGAGTCGGTCCGGTGTTTCCAGCTCGACTCGGTTGCGCCCCTGAGCGTCCCATCGCATCGTCGGGGGTGCCGTTTGTCCGTCCGCCTTCATCCCACCAGGTCAGTCCATCCATGCGCGCACCCCTCCCACGCACATTCCGCGTTGATCTCGCGGTTCTCGCCTTGTTACTGCCACTGGGCGTCTCGCCCCTCGTGGCACAAACCAAGCCGACTACCAACACGACGACCAACACGAGCGCGCTCGACGAAGCCATTAACGCCGAGCGATACATCACGCCATCGCTGGAACTGGAGCGTCTGATTACGGCGCCGCGCGACCAGAATCTCACATTCGGCGCGCCGAATCCGGGAAACCGACAGTGGTTTCTTCGCAGCGTGAGCGACGGATTGCCATCGTTGGCGGCCATGGGCAAACCGTACCACAACCTTGGCGGATTTCAGGTCGATCGAGTGGCCAGCCGTGCACGGGCGCTCACCACGCGCT
Source organism: Gemmatimonadales bacterium (assembly GCA_038203795.1). Lineage (GTDB taxonomy): Bacteria > Gemmatimonadota > Gemmatimonadetes > Gemmatimonadales > Gemmatimonadaceae > JAABRT01. The sequence goes on along the minus strand of JBBRDP010000010.1, from coordinate 31,530 downwards.
CGTCAGCCGGTCTCGAAATCCGCAACTCGGTGAATGACAAAGTCGTCACTGTGAATCTCCCGAAAGGCGCACGGGTCGGTCCAACGGCGTGGTCGCCCGACGGCAGCACGATCGCGTTCATGGCGCTGTTCGACAATAGCACCCACATCTATCTCGCCGATCCGGCCACGGGGCGCGCACGGCAACTCACGCGCACGCCGCTGCTCGCCACGCACGTGACGAACATGGAATGGACCGCCGACAGCCGCCACATTGTGGCCGTGCTTGTGCCCGACGGTCGCGGCGCCGAACCCACGCCACCTCCCGTGGCAACGGAACCGCTGGTACGCGTCAACGACAACAACAAGCTCAAGACGCGTACCTACGCGAGCCTGCTGACGTCGCCATATGACAAGACCCTGCTCACGTACTATTCCACGGGCCAGCTTGCCGTGCTCGATGTGCGAACGCGCGCCGTGCGCACCGTTGGCGCGCCGTCCATGATCCGCACGCTCAGCGCATCACCCGACGCGCAGCATTTCCGGGTGACCTCGCTCGACGAACCGTTCTCGTATCTGCTGCCGGTGTCCAGCTTCGGTCAGACGGACGCGGTGATCGATGGCACCGGCAAGGCGCTGGTCGAGCTGTCCAAGCGCCCGTTGCGCGAAGGCGAGAGCACCGATCCCGACGATCCGCCCGCACGTCCAACCACGCCCGCCGCACGCAATGCGGCGAACGACACCGCCAAGCGCAGCTTGACGTGGCATCCGACACAGGCCGGCCTGCTGTTCGCGCAGCTCGCCCCGGCGCCCGCCGCGCGCCCGTCGACGACGCCCGCTGCCGCCGGTGCGGCCCCGACCCGTCCGGACTCCGCCGCGCTGGCGCGTCGCCCGGACCGTCTGGTGCACTGGTTGCCGCCGTTCGACAGCACGTCGCAGACGGTGCTCTACGAAACCACCAATCGGATCGGCGCCACGCGCTTCTCGGATGACGGCAAGATTCTGTTCGTGTCGGAGACCGCCACTGGCGGTGCGTCGGAGATCGCCGTCTTTCTCGACGAGCCGGGCAAGAAGTACACGATCGTGGCCCCACGTCGTGGTCGCGGAGGCGACAGCACCGCACGTGCCGCAGCATTCGCAGCACCGACTGGCGCACGTGGCGGTGGCGCTACGGCCGCCGGTGCAGTTTCACTCATGAGCAAGCCCGGACGCCGCGGCGCGCCGAGTGTCATGGTCTCCGGCGATGGACAGTCGGTGTTTTTGCAGGGATCCACACCTGACACGACGACCGGTCGTTCGCCTCGCGTGTGGGTAGACCGCGTCAACATTCGCACTGGCGAACGCGCGCGCGTGTACGAAAGCAGCGGCGATATCTCCGAATCCATCGTCGCATCGCTCGACGACGAAATGGGCCGCATCATTGTGAACCGCGAATCGCCCACGACGCCGGCTCAGTCGTTCGTGGTGGATGTGCCAGCCAAGAGCGCGCGCCAGCTCACCAACAATCGCGACATCTTTCCGGAAGTCTCGTCGGCCATCAAGCGCACGGTCGTGGCGCGTCGCGCGGACGGCTACACGTTCAATGTGCGCGTCACGTTGCCGTCGGACTACAAGGAAGGAACGCGTCTGCCCGCGATGTTCTGGTTTTACCCGCGCGAATATCAGAATCAGCAGGAGTACGATCGTTCGGCCAATGCACCGGCCGGCGCAGCGGCGCGGCGCTTCCCGACCTTTGGTCCGCGCAGCATGGCCTTCCTCACCACGCAAGGCTACGCCCTCATCGAGCCGGACGCGCCGATTTTTGCGAGCGATGGCATGCAGCCCAACGACAACTATGTCGCCGATCTGCGCAACAATCTCGCCGCGACAATCGATGCGCTCGATACGCTCAACATCATTGATCGTCAGCGGCTCGGCATCGGGGGACACAGCTATGGTGCCTTCAGCGCGGTGAACGCGATGGTGCACACCCCGTTCTTCAAAGCCGGTATTGCGGGAGACGGTGCGTACAATCGCACCCTCACGCCGAATGGCTTCCAGAGTGAGCGTCGCGACTTCTGGCAGGGCCGCGAAACCTACCTCGCGATGTCGCCCTTCCTCTACGCCGACAAGCTGAACGGCGCGCTGCTGCTGTACCACAGCACCGACGATCAGAACGTGGGCACTGCCCCGATCAACTCCGAGCGTCTGTTCCACGCGCTGCAAGGACTTGGCAAGAACGTGTCGCTCTACATGTATCCGTACGAAGACCACGGCCCGGTCGCCAAAGAAACCGTGCTCGATCAGTGGGGTCGTTGGGTCGCGTGGCTCGACAAATACGTGAAGAACGCCGGCAAGACGGATCCGAAAAAACCTGTCGCCATGGAGAATCAGTAGTGATGATCGCCAGGCTCGCGTCGGCCGCGATAGGTGTGGCCGTGGTTGGCGTGTTGAGTGCGTCGCCGTGGTCGCCACGTGAACTCACGCGTACCAACCGCGCGCTCGCCGCGAGTGTGTCGACAAGCGAGGTGAACACCTCGGGCGAAGTGCGCACCACGCGGCAGGACGTGGCGGTACGATACGTCACCACCGGTGATGGCAGTAAAGCGCGGTATCGGGTTCGCGAGCGGTTGCTCGGCCGCGAGCTTGACAACGATGCCGTTGGAGAAACGTCAGCGATCACGGGCAGTATCGCGCTCGACAAATCCGGTGCCGTCGTGCGCGGCGTCTCGGGCTTCGATGTGAACATGACCGGACTCACCAGCGACGAAACCCGCCGCGATAACTACGTGCGCACGCGACTGCTGGTCACCGACTCGTTCCCCACCACCAAACTCGCCGTCACCGGTGTGCGCGGCTTGCCGTCGCCGCTGCCGGCCAATGGACGTGTGCAGTTCCAGTTGCTCGGCGATCTCACCGTGAAGGGCGTCACGCGCCCCACCACGTGGAACGTCACGGCCACCGTGGCGGGAGATCAGCTCACCGGCACAGCGGCGACCGCGTTTACGTTCGAGCGATTCCAGCTCACGCAACCCAAGGTGCGCATCGTGCTCAGCGTGAACGATACGATCCGTCTCGAATACGCTTTCACCATGAAGAGGCAGGCGCCATAGCGGTGCATCGCACGAGGCGTAGCGCGTACTGACTACGACTCCGTAAACAGCGCACCGAGCAACGTGAACAACCCGGCGCCATTGGCACGCTCGCCAGTGTGTGTCCACATCACATGACCGTTCCCACGCATCGCCTCGGGTTGCGTTCGCGTGGCGCGCTCGCGTTCGAGGCGTCGGCGTTCGTCGGCCAACGCAACCGTTTCGCGTGAGCGCGCCACGTCGAGCCCGCCTCGCCGCACAAAATCAAGCAACGCCGGCAACTCCTGTGCATCGAACCACGTGCCATGCTCCCGGCACACATCCACGATAATTCCTGAAATCCGCGCATAGTTGACGCGGTTCATGATGCTGCCGCACTGGGGACACGGGCGATATCGCACCTCGGTCGTTCCAGTCTCCGGTGTACGCAACGCAGCGCGCGCACCGACACCCGGCGCGAGCGCGAGCAGGATCGTGTCATCGGCATGACTGGCAATGAGTCGCTCCACCGTCTGGCGCCCCAACCACATTCCGAAACACGCGGCACAGTCAGCGAGCAGCAACGCTCCACCAGTCGCGCCCGGCGACAGCGGAATCGCGCGGTGCGTCAGCTCAGCCGATCCACACGGGCAACGCAGTGCGGACGCCACGTCAGTCGGGGTGACCGTACCCGTGCCGCACCACGGACAAAACGAAACGCCGGGCGCCATGCGGCAGTGGCACGATGGACAGGCGAGTTTGCCGAGTGACGTGCGGCAGTATCCGCACTGAAGCGCCGCAGGGTCTCCGGCCGGCGCGCCGCAGCCAGCACATCGGACATGCCGGGCGTTCAGGTTTGGCGCGATCATGGCGTGAATACTTCGGCAGCGAGTGCGATGGCTCGATTCACGCGGCCGGCAACGGCGGCGGCGCAAAGTCGAAGGCGAACTCGGGCTGATGTCCGGCGGCAGACCAGCCGGACATACCCGGCGTCCACACGAGGCGCGTGCTTTCGATCAGGCCGTTGTTGATGGCCATTTGCAGACGCGGCAGCGTCCACGGACCCTCAATGGGCGTGCCCGCCGGGCACAGCGAGGCCGGCGCGATATACCACCACTGCCGCGGCAGCAGTGACTCCATCATGAAGGGCGACCGCGTTGGGGCGGCCGACTGCAGCAGCAGAGACATACAAAGCACTCCGATCGGGTTCCGTGAGCGCCGTCGAGAGGCAGCGCCGTCGGAAATAGACGAATCGGAGTGCGTTTGCGTTACGGCGGGCCCATTCTGGTGACCCGGTAAGCCTTCCGGCCTTCGTTCGGCGCATACTTGGCCGGCGTCCATTGGGCGCGCAGCTCGAGCGCTTGCGCGAGTTGCGCCTCGCTGAGCTGACCCCACGCCCACTCTCCATACCGATCGGTGGCGCGCGACAGCGAGTCGACGAGCACACGGGTGACGGCGGGCAGCGCACTGATTTCGAGCTGCTGCCCCGGCAACCGCGCCTCCGGCATCTCGCGTTCGAGACGCTTGAGCATGGGACGACGGACGCGCTCGAGTCCCTGCTCCAGCTTTTTGAGACTGTCGCGCTGCACGTTGGTGAGATCGAGTGGTTTGGCCCGTTCGCGCAGGAACTTGACAGGGTCACGGGACTCGAACAGGTGCGTGAGTGCGTCAATGTCAGCCGGAACGCGAGTGGGCGACTCGAACGTCGTACTGGCCTGTGCGTGCGCGCCGGTTGCGCCGGCCAGTGCCAGCGCAACGACGCCCAGGATGCGAATCAGGGTGGGAGCAACCCGCACAGGCTTCATTCTTTGACCTCACTGTGATCCGGCAACGCCACACTGCCCGGCGACGCCGGGGACATGACCTCCGCCAGCCGCGCCGCCATCTCCGGCGACAGCTTACCGAGCCCGGGAAGTTCAATACCGGTCACGTGACGGATGAGATCCATCGCTGGCGGTACGGAGCGCACCAGATCATGCGTCACGCGACTCACGCCCGCTCCGCTCCCGTTGCCACCACCGCCGTCCCACACAATCACCTTCTCGACCTTGATGCCCTTGACGGCCTCAGCGGCCTTCTCGACCAGCGTGGGTACCATGTCGACCAACAGCAGGGCAAAGGCCTGCTCGGGGCTCCCAGCGGCCTCCACGAGCTCCTTGAGACCGCGGGCGCGCTGTGACAGCAACGCGTACTGACCCTCAGCCTCGGCCTCCAGCTTCGTCCGCACCGCCATCGCCGCCGCATCGGCCGCAATGGTGACCTGCCGCGCTTGACCCTCGGCCACAACAATCGCCGTCGCCGCCGCCGCTTTGGCCGGCGCCTCGAGGCGTGCGCGCTCCGACGCTTCGATCTGACGCGCCTCCGCGAGCGCGGCCGTTTCCCGCGCCTTCGCCGTGGCCTCCGCCACCTGACCATCGGCCACCGCACGCGCCGACTCCGCACGCTTGCGCGCCTCGGCCGCCGTCACGGCGAGTGTTGCCTCCGATTCCGCCACCAGCGCCTTGGCCTGCGTTTCGCCCTTCACCGCATCGGCGTTGGTTTCGGCAATGCGCACGCGCTTCTGCGCTTCCGCGACCGCTTCACCCGCCACTGCGGCCGCGTTCGCCTCAGAGATGGCAATGCGACGTTCGCGATCGAGCGTGGCCACCTCGCGGTCGCGCTGCGTCTCCTGCATGCGCGTTTGCACATCCTGCTCGCGTGTCATTTCCGCCAACCGCATGGTCTGCGCGAGCTGCGCCTCCTGCACGCCAATGACCTGATCGCGTTTTTGCCCGGCTACAATGACATCCTTTTCACGCTGCGCCTCAGCGACACGAATGGCACCGGTGCGTTCGGCTTCCGCCACGTCGCCCAAGGCGCGCTGGGTCGCTTCGCTGCCCGCTTTCTTGCCGAGCGCGTCGAGATAGCCGGACTCGTCGCGCAAGTCCTGAATGTTCACGTTGAGCAGCGACAGCCCAAGTTTGGTGAGTTCGGGCACCAGCGTGCTCTCGATCCGGCGACGGAAGTCGTCGCGATTCGAGTTGATTTCCTGAATGCTCATGACCGCGACCACTTGCCGCAGCGTACCCACGATCGTTTCGGCGGCCAGGGCCTTGATCTCTTCTTCACTCTTGCCAACGAGTCGCGTAGCCGCGTTCTCCTTATGCGGCGATCCGTTGCCTACCGCCAATGTGAACGCACTCGGCACGGCGACGCGGATTGTCTCCGCCGACAAGGCATCCTGCAGCGCCACCTTGAGCGTGAACGGTGCCAGCTCGAGGAAGTTGTACTGCTGAATGATGGGCCACACGAACGTGCCACCACCGGCGATGACCTTGGGCATCGGATCGCCATGTTCGTTGGTGAGATTGGTCGCGCCCGAAATTACCAACAGGCGATTCGTCGGGCACACCTTGTAACGCGAGGCAAAGAACAGACCAAGTCCAATGAAGAGCCCGATGATCAGCACCACACTGCCGCCACCGAGAATCATGGACAGAATTCCTTCCAGCGTCAGCACCGGCTCAGTCGTTTCCTGCACCAAGGCAAGCATGAATGGCATAGTCGTCATTGAATGAGGGGAAGAGCGGGATACGGACTCGGACCGATCACTACGGTCGACGGCGACTCGATGCGCAGCACCACTACGCGGTCGCCCTCGCGAAAGATTCCATCACTGTCGGAAATCGCCGTGTATTCCTGCGACAATCCACCAAGCGTCACTTGCATCACACCAGCCGCACGCTCGCCGTCGATCGCCACGGTCAACACACCTTCACGTCCCACGAGCAGTTCCGGCGACGCGCCATGATCTCGATCAAAGTAGCGCAACTTGCGCAGCATCGAGCGCCACGCGCGCGCGCCGATCACGGCACCCACCATCGCACCGCCCAGCGCAATCGGTGCGGGCGTGCGCACCACGCCGAGCAGCAACGCGCCAGCGCCGCCGGCAACCGTCATGGCGGCGAGCAGACCGCGTATTGAAAGGAATGCCGCCGCCAGTCCGGCCAGCCCCGAGCCATGCTCGGGAGCCAAACCGTCGTCATCGACAGCACCAAGGAACAGCAGCGCCAGCAGCGAAACGCCAGCCGCGATGAACATCCACAGGAAGATGGTGAGCACACAGGCGATAGTAATGCCGGTACCACGACTTGGCGAGGAACCGGGTTAAGTTCACAATCTCGCGTTGCCGATTGGTCACGAGTGTGTACCGTGGCCGGCGACCTCACATGAGGACACTACAATCGTGCCGTCCATTGTCCGCCCGAACGCGGCTCCCGTGATTTTGTTCGACGGCGTCTGCAACCTGTGCAATGGTGCCGTGAATTGGGTGATGGATCGTGATCGGCAGGCCCACTTTCGCTTCGCCTCACTGCAATCGGACGCCGCGCGTAGCGCGCTCGACCGCGCCAACGCGGGAAACCCGCTCCCGGATTCCATCGTACTGATCGACGACGCAGGTGTGCATACGAAGTCGGATGCCGCGCTGCGCATCGCCGCGCAACTCGGCTGGCCGTGGTCGTGGCTCTACGTGCTTCGTCTCGTACCACGGGTGCTGCGTGATGCGGTGTACGATCTGATCGCGCGACATCGGTACCGCTGGTTCGGCCAAGCCGACGCGTGCCGCTTGCCGGGCCCCGGTGATCGTGACCGCTTTTTGTAGTGCGTTCGCCGGAGCATCCCGTTCGCGTATTTCTCCCGACTGCTTATGCCCTCGCTGATCACGCCGCAGCTCAAACAACACGCCGCGATGCTGCTGGCCTTCGTGGCCGTGTGTTGGGTGGTGCTCGCCATCGACGCCGTCGTTCCCGGATCGTTCGCCGTGTTCGGTGTGCAGCCCAGAGACCTGAGCGGCTTGCGTGGTATTCCGCTCGCGCCCTTTCTGCACGGCAACGTGGCGCATCTCGCATCGAACAGTATCCCGTTGCTCGTGCTTGGCGGGCTCGTGCTGCTCGCCGACGAGCGCCATTTTCTGATGGTGACACTCTGGACCGTACTCGGTGCCGGCCTCGCCGCCTGGCTGTTCGGCGCCCCGCGCAGTGTACACATCGGGGCCAGCGGCGTGGTATTCGGCTACCTCGGGTTTTTGCTGTCACACGGCTGGTTCGCCAGACGCGCAGGCACGATCCTCCTCAGCCTCTTTGTGGCCGGCGTCTGGGGTGGCCTGGTGTTTGGCGTGCTACCGGGCCAGGCCGGCGTGAGTTGGCAAGCACACGCGGGCGGATTCGTGGCCGGCGTATTGGCGGCACGCAGCGTGGCGCGTCGACCGGCGAAGAAACGTCCCGCCACGCGAACTCGCAGTTCGCGCACGCGCACCGCGCGCTGAAGGATCGCGCCGTGATCTGGGACGCGATTGTGCTTGGACTCGGCGCAGCGGGCAGCGCGACATTGCATGCGTTCGCACAGCGCGGCGTGCGTGTGCTTGGCATCGACCAGTTCGCACCACCACACACGCTCGGCTCGTCGCACGGACGGTCGCGCATCATTCGCGAAGCGTATTTCGAAGACGCTCGGTACGTACCACTCGTGCAACGTGCGTACACGCGCTGGCGCGAACTCGAATTGCGAAGCGGTGCGCAGCTGCTGCGGCAAACCGGGGGACTCATGATCGGTCGCGCCGACAGCTCGCTTGTGCTGGGCGCCAAGCGCAGTGCGGAGCAACACGCGCTCCCGCACGAGTTGCTCGACAGCTCGACGTTCGCGCGTCGGGCACCGGCCTTTCACGTGGACGATGATACCATCGGCGTGTTTGAGCCTCGCGCCGGTGTGCTCGATCCGGAGCGGGCGATTGCGGCCATGCTCAGTGAAGCCGTGCGCGCTGGCGCCACGGTGAACACGAATGAAACGGTAGTGGAGTGGCGGGCCAGCGCGGAGCGCGTGGAGGTCACCACATCGCGCGGCCGCTACAGCGCGCATCGCGTGATTCTTGCGCTCGGCCCGTGGGCGACATCACAACTCCACGGCGCGCACCTTCCGCTCACGGTGGAACGCAACGTGCTGTACTGGTTTGATGCCGTGGGAGGCACCGATGCGTTCACCCCCGAGCAATTTCCGGTGTTTCTCTTCGAAGTGCGCCCCGATCTCATCTGGTACGGCTTCCCGGATCTCGGCGCCGGCGTGAAAATCGCGCTGCACGGCGGTGGAGAACGCACGACCGCCGATACGATTCGCCGCGACGTGTCGGATTACGAGCTTGCCAACATTCGCAGCCTGCTCCAGCGCTACCTGCCCGACGCCAACGGCGCGCTACGCGACGTGGCCACCTGCATGTACACCAACACGCCCGATGGACATTTCGTCATCGATCATCATCCGGCGCATGACAACGTGATCGTGGCGAGTCCCTGCTCCGGACACGGTTTCAAGTTCGCGCCGGCGGTTGGCGAACTCATCGCCGATCTCACGCTCTCCATCACCAGCGAGTTTGACCGCTCATTGTTCTCCGCCACGCGGTTCGCCGACAGAGCCGACCTTGAGAACGCGTAGGTCAGCGGAGTGATCGATCAGTGCGGCAAGCGATGCTGCACCAACGCGTACACCCACGTTCCGGCCATCGCGGCCACGATACCGGCAAGCATGACCCCCATGCCGCTCCCCACGAGGGCGAACATCGGGCCCGGGCACGCGCCGATCAATCCCCAACCCACGCCGAATATCGTGCCGCCGAGCCAGTAGCGCGCGCCGCGGAGCGAACTGCTGCCCCATTGCTTGGGCGAGACAACAATACGTTCCCCGTGCAGCGTCCGGACGTCGAACCGTTTGATGAGTTGCAGTGACGCGGCCGCCACCACGACCGCACTTCCGATGATGCCGTACATGTGCACGCTCTGGAAACGGAACATCTCCTGAATGCGATACCACGATACCACTTCGCTCAACACGAACAACATGCCCAGTGCGACACCGATGAGCAGATAGGCGAGTAGCGCGAGACCGGTGTTCGACGCCTCAAGCGCCGGCGCCTGCTGCGCCAGTGGCACCTGTTCCACATCGATGCACTCAAAGTCTGGCGCGTCCTTTGTGATGATGGTCATGTGATCACCGCAGTATGACGGGAAGCAGGATCGGGTACAGCAGGTGCGTCACCAACAGCCCACCAGCAAAAAATCCCACCACAGCGACAAGGGACGGCATTTGCAACGCGGCCAAACCGGAAATCGCGTGGCCGCTGGTACAACCGCCGGCGTACCGTGCGCCGAAGCCCACAAAAAATCCACCCAGCACCACAAACACCGCGCCAACTGGCGACACGAGCGACTTCATCGAAAACAGCTGCGACGGCGCAAGACCGGAGAAATCACGCAGGCCGAGTGCCGCGAGATCACTCTGAGTCGCCTCGGAAATCTGCGCCCCCGCATTGGGCTCGCCGAACACCACACTCGCGAGCGCCCCGCCGAGCAAAATGCCAAGCGCAAACACGAGATTCCACCGTCCGGTGCGCGCCCAGTCGTACCGCAAAAACCCGGGTTTGAGCGACGACGGTAGTGGCACGGCGGCGCACAAATGACGCAGGTTCGACGATAGCCCGAACACCTTGCCGCCCACGATCAAGAGCAGTGGAACCACGAGCCCGATCAACGGACCCGCAACATACCACGGCAGTACGCCGGTCATATGATCCTGCCTGAGCGAGACACAACCCGCCGATCGCGGCCGAGCTTACGGTTCACGCTTGCCGGTAAACGTCGCGCTGCCCATGCCGCCAAAGTCAACGTCGCCTTTCAGGTTGTCCCGGTCGACCACCACACCGCGAAATACCAGCGTCACACCATCAGGGCCATTGGCCTCAAGCGTGAGCGTAACCGAGTCCCCTTTGACCGAGCCCGTGAACGCACGCACGCCCATCATGCGCGACTCATACGTCCCCGTGAGCTTCTCGCCTTCCTGCTTGAGGACCACGGCGGGAGTACCGGTACCGTTTTCTGTCACCACGGCAAACGCCCACTTGCCGGTGAGGTCGTGCAGCGCACGCTGCGCGGACACGACGCCGGCGGAAAGCACCATCATCACGCCGGCGAGTGCCGACCAGGAACGAAGTCTCAGCATATTCGGTGTTGAGCCAGAGGAAACCATCGTATCGCGTCCATCACATGGGAGCACGTGAAATAAAACTACCCGGTTCCCAATGACGCTTCCATCCGGATTAGTCCCGAGGGAACACCGCGCGTAACTGTTCGACCGCCCACGCCAGATCTTCCTGACGCACGACCAGCGGCGGTGCCAGACGGATCACGGTGTCGTGCGTCTCCTTGCAGAGCACACCGCGCTGCATCAACGCTTCGCAGAATGGCCGAGCCGGTACACGCAACTCGATGGCCAGAATCAAACCGCGTCCGCGCACCGATACGATATCGGGGTGATGCAGCGTCTGCAGCTCGCCAAGCAGCCACGCGCCGAGTTCCGCCGATCGCTCCACCAATCGCTCATCCTGCATCACGTCGAGCGCCGTTCGAGCCACCGCGCAGCCAAGTGGATTACCGCCATACGTGCTGCCGTGCGTGCCCGGACCAAACACCCCAAGAATGTCACGGCGCGAGACCACCGCCGACACAGGATAGAAGCCGCCGGACAGCGCCTTGCCCAGCACATACATATCGGGCACGACATCTTCGTGGTCACAAGCGAACAGACGTCCCGTCCGTCCAAGACCAGTCTGGATTTCGTCGGCGATGAGCAGCACGTTCTGCTCGCGGCACAGTGCCGACAAGCCGCGCAGGAATCCGTCCGGCGGGATCACGACGCCCGCTTCGCACTGGATTGGCTCAAAGAGCACAGCACAGGTGTGGTCGGTCATCGCCGCACGCACCGCATCCAGATCGCCGAAGGGCACACGCACGAATCCGGGAGCGAACGGCCCGAATCCGTCCCGGTATGATGCTTCCGACGAGAAGCCAACAATCGTGGTGGTTCGGCCGTGGAAGTTGCCATCGAACACAATGATGGTCGCGGCGTTGTTCGGAATGCCCTTGCTGGTGTAGCCCCAACGGCGCGCGGCCTTGATCGCGGTCTCGACCGCCTCGGCGCCCGTGTTCATTGGCAACACCATCTCCATCCCGCACACCGCAGCCAGCTCCTCGCAAAAATGCGGCAGCTGGTCGTTGCGAAACGCACGCGAGGTGAGCGTGACGCGTGCGGCCTGCTCCGTGAGCGTGGCCAGCAGCCTCGGATGACAATGCCCCTGGTTGACGGCCGAGTAGGCGCTCAGACAGTCGAGGTAGCTCCGACCCTCCACATCCATCACCCAGGCGCCTTCCGCTCGAGCGATAACCAGATCCAACGGTCGATAGTTGCGGGCGCCCCACTGTTCCTCGAGGTCGATCAGCTCCGCACTCGTTTGAGGAGAAATGGCAGTATGCATTGGCGTGCTCCGGCAGCATGGTGGTGTCCGTCAGTCGCTCTACTTCCTACACCGCGGACGTACTCAAGGAGAATGGCGGCGATGCCATGCCAGCAACAAGTCAGAGGATATAGCATTATGCCTATGCTTGTTGCACATTATGACAGCTTGTGCTGACGCTTTGTACAATTTCACCGCATCCGAAGCATGGACGCCACCGATCTTCGACTCATCGCATTGCTGCGCGAGAACGCCCGGTTCCCTGTGGCGAGGCTCGCGCAGGCGCTCGGCGTCTCGCGCGGCACGGTGCAAAACCGCATCGACAAGCTCCTGGCGCGGCGGGTGTTGTTGGGCTTTACGGTGCGTACCACGCCGGAGGCCGAGCCACAGCGCGTACGGGCGATGATGATGATCAGCGTGGAGGGCGACGGCTCTGACGCGATCCTGACGGCGTTGCGCGGCTATCCTGAGGTCCGCGCCTTGCACACGACCAATGGACGATGGGACATCGTTGCCGAGCTCGGCACCGACAGTCTGGAAACGTTTGACGCGGCGTTGCGCAGCATCCGCACCATCAAAGGCGTGGGCAACTCCGAAACCAGCCTGCTGCTCTCCACCCACAAGTTGTAGCCTCATTCGCAACATGCCGGCCACCGCGGCCGCATACACGTCATACACCAGCAATCCGCATAGAAACAAAAACACCGCCGCGTGAAGCACGCGGCGGTGTTTGTTGTACACGCATCAAGGGTGAACTACGGTCGACGCGGGCCGAGCGGCGGCAGCTGCGGTCCAAGACGACGCGCGTTGTCGGCCAACCACGCGCGCTGCGCATCGGTCAGTACCGCATTGAGCGATCGTGCCAGTGCAGCGAACGCAGGCGCAAGGCGCTCGCGAGTGGGGCGGCTGGGCTCGAGGATCGCACGAATCGCTTCCGGTGTGGCGCCATTGCGACGCGCCGTGATCGCTTCACGCGTGATGGCGGTGAGGACATCGAGGTCCGCCTTGTTCGCGCGCATGAACTCCATGTTGATGCGGCGGATCGCATCGCGCTGCTCAGCCGTGAACTGCAGTCCGGCCGGTGCACGCTGCAGGAAGTTGGCGGCCGATGCGCCCACACCTGAGGCTTCCAAAACGGCTTCGAGCGTCGGGTCAGGCGCGGACGCATTTTCCGTGGGCGCGTTGTCGCACGCCGCAAGAACGAGAGCAACAGCGAACACAGGGAGCAGTCTGCGGAACATGGCAGGACGGGGCTGGAAGGTATGCGTACGAGTGGATTGACCCTGCATGCAAAACCGGATACTGAAAGCTATGGATCAGGGTTCCGGTTCGCCAGTAGGCGGGCTAGCTCGATCAGCGTCCTGGGTGCCGACCCCTCCGCCTTGTTGTTCGCGATCACAATCACCGGACGCGCTTCCGCCTCCAGGATCGAGAGCAACTCGGCGATCTGCGCCCGTCGTGCGGGATCTGGCGCGACGAGTTGGTCGAAGGGAGCGTAGGCTTCCTTCGCCGATGCATACTGTTGATCAGTCCGCAGCATCCAGCGCACCGCGACGGGTCCGGCGTCGCGAACGGCTGCGCCCAGACATGCAGCCTGCGAGAGCACATCAGGCATACGCGGATGCACGTTGTAACAGTGCGTGGCGCCACCCTCCCGCAACGCGTGTGCGTACTCCGCCGTGAGCACGCCCGCATCACGCACTTCCACCGCGTACGGCACACCGCGCGGAAGCGCTGCCAGAAACCGCGCCAGCTGTTCCGGAAACGCCGCAAGTTGTCTGGGCGGGAGCGACAACGGCGGAAACTGAAACAGGATCACACCAAGTGTGCTGCCCAATCCTTCCACGGCCGGTGCAATCACCTCGTGTGCAGCGTAGCCGGCGTCAAGAAACACGTTCTGCGCTGGCGCGTCACCGATCGTGCGCTGTCGTTCCGAGGTAGTGAGTGCCGCGTGCGCCTTCACCAAAAAGCGAAAGTCTTCGGGAACCGCAGCGGCGTACTCGGCAAACGCGCTCGCCCCGATGGGGGCGTAAAATGTGCGATCGAGTCCGACCGCACGAAGCAGCGGATGTTGCGCGTACGCGCCCAGTCCGTATCGCGACAGGCGCGAGGTTGACTCGCGTTGTGCGTACACCAGGTCTTTCCAGCCGGGGAACGCCCAGCTTGAGGTTCCCAGCCGCACGTGTGTGGGCAGCGACGCGGCCAGTGCTGCGAGCGATGCATCGTGTTGCGCCGGCGCAACGGATACCGTGTCGTGACCAGGAGAACTAAACAGATCGACCTGCTGCGCCGCGTTGCGGCGTGTCGAGCGAATCGGCGCACCCGGCACAGGCTCTTGCTCTTCAGTCATGTTGTGTTTCAGGCAACACGGCAATCTCGTCACCCACGCGAACAACACCCTCAACCAGTACGCGCGCGTACACCCGCGATGTTCCGGGGTGCAGCGTCTGCGAAATCCGGGAGACGTCACCATCAACAAACGCGCCTCGAATCGTCCGACATGGTACGGTATAGCTCACCACTTCGAGCACCGCGCTCGTCCCCAACTGCAAGCGAACACCCGGCACAACGCGCAACCAATCCAATCCCACCGTCGTGACGTTCTCGCCGACACTGCCCGCCGTGATCGGATGCCCGTGTGCCTGCAGCGCCGCAATGATCTCGCTGGCGAACAAACACACGGCGCGATCCGGCCCACCGTGGTATTTGCGATTCGATTGCCAGTCGCCCTCCAGCCCCGCGAAACGGATCATGACGTCCGGAATCGACAACTTGGGAACGCCACCTGGCGAGCTGGCGAGCTGATGAATGAATGCGGACATGCAACGAAACGTAGTTGCGAAGCCAAGACCGCGATGCGGTCGATCGTCGCGGCGGCAGTTGCATAGGCTGACAACACCAACCTGATTCCATGGCATGGCCCAATGCCGGGCTGTGGCATGCCGTCGCAGAGTAACCACAGAAAGGAGCCTTCATGCCCGTCGAGAGCGCGCCTGCATATGTCACCGTGCCATGTCAGTTCTGCGGCATGCTCAACCGGGTCAACATGGCCAAGGTGTCGCACCGTCCGAAGTGCCGCAATGCACAGTGTGCACGCCCGATTCTGCTTGATCGTCCGCTCCCGCTCAGCGACGATACGTTCGCTGACGTGATCGCCCGCGCTGAGGTACCGGTGCTGGTGGACTTTTACGCCGATTGGTGCGGCCCGTGCAAGGCGATGGCTCCGGTGCTCGACGCGCTGGCCGCCGAGTATGCCGGTCGCGCGCTCGTCGCCAAGCTCGACACCGAGCGCGCGCCGCTCACGTCGCAGTCATTCAACATTCGCAGCATCCCGACGTTGATCGCGTTTCGCGGAGGCAAGCAGGTGGCGCAGCAAATGGGTGCGGTGCCCAAGGCGCAGCTCGTGCAGTTGCTGCAATCGGCCGGTGTGTCAACCTGACCTGAACCGCCGAAACGCAATCGCCCCGGACGCCGCATACCTGGCGTCCGGGGCGACTGACTCGGCCTGCTGTCGCGGAACTACTGCCCCGCGCTCAGATCATTCCAGTGCATGATCGCGTTGAATCCCATCATGAACGTGCCTTGCGTCTGCCAGCGCCAGAACGGACGCGTGGTGAACATCACGATGTGTCCTTCACCAATCGGCTGGTTGATTACCGTGGGGCGGTTCGACAGATGCTCGCCACCTTCGAGTACGCCGGAAAGCAGCATATCTCGCGGGCTGGCCGGGAACTGAACGATCACGCGTGGTGACATGCCAGGCAGCGTCATCATGGGCGCGCCACCCTGCCCGGCACCACCGAATCCACGGCCGACCCCGCCCGTCGGTGGGCTCGCGATGGCGTTCGCCGGCCACTGCTGTGTGGGATTCCAGCGCGAGTGCTCGACCCACGTCGACATGGGTGTGGTGTTCTGATAAATGCTGCTGCGTCGCGCCGACGGACCAATGCCACCACCGCCAGCGGCCGCGCCCGACAGCGCGGCTGAACTTCCCGGACGGAAGACATCGATCTCACTCACGGGCTTGGCTTCCGCCATCGTGGGCGCACCGGCGTCGAGCAACGCACCACCGCTGAAATAAATCGGCAGCTGATTCACCGCGTAGCCGTAGACCACCGGGCTCTTCATGTCGGCGATCACGCCGCGAAGCAGTGTGCCACGATTCACCAGCCCGGGCGCGCTCGTGATGCGTAGCCCCGGCGTCAGGCTGTACGTCGGGAACACCGCCGCAGTGTTACCCTCGGTAATCAGCGTGCCGCCCTGCGATACAAACTCATGGAGTTTCTGCAGCCCGTCTGTGCCGAGGCCGCCGCGCACATCGTTCGTGGAATCGGGGAATCCAAGATCGGGGTACTCGGCTGTACGCTTATACGGGATCGGGGCACCGGTAGTAGGCGCCCCCTGCCCGACGCTGCCACCGTGGGGCCACAGAATCACATCAAAGCGCTGCTTGAGTGATGCGATCTTGCGCACTTCGTTTTCACCGAAGTAGGTGTACGGTACCCCGTAGTGATCGAGCGCCGCACGCACCCAGCCTTCGTCCTGCGTGTTCGTCCAGCTATGGATGTAGCCGATGCGCGGAATGTCGAGATCGTGCGTTTTCACGGCGGGCAAGCCGGTCATCGCATGGCCCGACAATCCGAGCTCGCGCAGCAACGGTTCCACGCGCGCGCGATTCGCGTTGCGAATGATGAACGCGCCGGCGCCGAACGTGCGACCACCGGCGGAGAACGTGTCTTCAGCCGCCATCATGGATACGTCGGCGAGTCGATAGCGCAACCGGATGAGATTGTTGTCGCCGGTGTGCTCGACCACGATCGTATTGCCGGTACCGGTGACGCCGCCCGCAGCCGTGACATGCCCGTTCGCTTTGGTCATCGCCGCCGTAAACAAACTCGCGTTCTTCACTTCCTGCACAATGATGTTGCGCATCATCGGATACGTCCACCCGGTGTCGTCATACGGCGACGGATTCGTGGTGGGATAGTTCTGAATCGCGAAGTACATGTCGGCAATGGTGCGCAGTGGCTGATCGCCGCGAATGATCCAGTCGCCCTTCTTCACCTGCACCGAGTCCATGGTCGCGTCGGCGTCGGCCACGTGGAACTCGAGTCCCTGATCCATGAGCTGATTCACCGCGTCGGCGGCGTTCTGCTTGGAGTGCTGCGACGCGGGAATCACCCAACCCTTGATGGGCCCGAGCTTGCCACGGTTGATCGCGTTCTTGTTCTTGATCCAGTAGTTCTCGAGAAACCGATCACGCTCTTTGCCCATATTCCACAACGAGAGCAACAGCGCCGACTGCTGGATATTCGTGTTCGCGCGCGATCCCCAGCGAATGTCGTTGGGCGTGGGATTGGGGCGAAACCACTCACGACTCTGATTGTAGTTCGTGCCGCCGAGCACGCGCGTGAGATTCGCTTCGGCCGTACGCGTCGGGCCCGTTTGGGCACCGCCACCGCGCGCGCCCTGCACGGTGCCGTTGCATCCGCCGCCGTAACTCTGTACTTCGTAAAAGCGACCGATCGCGTTCACGGTGTGCATCATGAAGAACATGTAGTTCGGCACCCAGCCATCGTAGAAGCCGTAGGTCCACACACCCGGCACGCCGCGCTTGGTCATTTCCATGACTTCATTCTGCGCCATCCACCACCATTCGTTGATGGTGATGGGATCGATCTGCTCGTTGTACGGCCCGGTGCCCGTAGACACGTAGAGCAGCGTGGCCTGCTCGTGCAGGTCGTGCATCACGACCGGACGCCACTCGAGATTGGTGTTGCGCACATGCTGCGTCAGCTTGAGGAACTGTCCCATGCCATCGCGGTTGTTGTCGTGCGCCACGTACTTGCCCCAGTACGGCGTGGGCAGCTGTTGCCCCGTATTCACCCGGTAGCAGATGCCGTCCACAATCTTTTCGCGGCCGTCCACTTCGATCACCGGGGTGATCATCGTGATGACATTCTTGCGAATGCTCGCGATCTTCTCCGACTCATCCACCACCAGTCGGTAAGCCATTTCCATCAGCATTTCCGGTCCACCGGTTTCGGTGGAGTGCATGCCGCTGGTGATGTAATAAATAGGCTTGGCCGTGCCGAGCAGCTCTTTCGCGCGCGCTTCGCTGGTCCGGCGCGGGTCGGCCAGCTCCTGCATATAGCCTTTGTACTTGTCGAGATTCGCGATGGTCTCCTCGTCACTCACGACAAAGGCCACCATATCACGCCCTTCTTCCGATTTGCCCATCACCCAGAACTTCGCGCGCGTGGGCGCGGCTTTGGCCACCGCCTCGAGATAGCGGTGAATGTCCTTGGCCTTGGTGAGGTAGCCAGGCTGCCCGATGACGCGCTCGATGCCGGGAAACGTGAGCGGAGTGGGCACCACACTGGATGCCGGGAGATAGTCGACGAGTTCCGTGCTGATACGCGGATCGGTGAGAATTTCACGAATCCGACGCGTGTATTCTTCGTCGATCTTCTGGGTAGACTGGGCCGCAGCTGTGGGCGCGGCCAAGGCCGTCGCGACAGTCAGCACAAGTGCCGAGACAAGTGCGGGGACAAGTGCCGAGAAAAATGCCGGCACAAGCGCCGAACCAACGCGGCGGCGCAGCGATCCGCTCAGGCGGGACATCCGGACTCCTGGGGGGTGGGGAGAGGTGGGGGCGACAATATCACTTCGCCATCCTCACAGCTTACGCGCCGGAACGCGTTGTCGCTGCAGCAGCTCGTCCACTATCCCCGCTTTACAACACACACCACGACGGGTGGGGAGCGTACTCCCCACCACGTCCTCAGTGCGTGACGGGCTTTACGGCTGGCGCTTGGCCGAGAACGGCATCGTGCCCATGCCCGAGACGTCCATCTGTCCGGCGAAGCTGTCCTTGCCGGTCATGAGGCCGGCCGCGCTGATGTCGATGACCTGACCGCCCATATCAAGCGAGAACACGAACATCACGGTGTCGCCCTTCACGGATCCGCGCATCGGCGCTCGGCCGATCTCAGACTCAAGCGTTCCGCTGAGCGAGTCGCCCTTGTGCGCGACGGTGAGCACAGACGACACCGCCTGGTCAGGCGTCTGTACGCTCACGTTCCACGTACCGGAGAGATCAGCGAGAAAGCGGTCGGCTGCCGACGAAAATGCCGTCAGGGAGCACAGCAGAACGGCGGCGGTCAGCAGGGCGCGGGGCTTGGTCATGGACTCGTCCGGAAATGGTAGTAAAGGCGTGTTGCTCCCTACGGAGCTCCAACTCCTGAAATTGAACGCATTCGGCGGTGTAGAGCAATGGGGCTGGCTGCAATTGGGACGAACCGCTCGGTCGCCATGGCGTGGAACACTCTCTCCCGCCCATCGTTCCCGAACATGACCGTGTCCCAGAGTTTGCCTCCGTCGCCGCTCCGCCGCCTGATCGCCTTCGCCCGTCCATTCCGGGCTGATGTGACGTGGGCCAGCCTCTACTCGGTGCTCAACAAACTCTTCGATGTGCTGCCGGAGCTGCTGATCGGCGTCGCAGTCGACGTCGTCGTCAATCGAAAAGACTCCTTTCTGGCGCGACAGGGCCTGCTCGAGCCGACCGATCAGCTCTATGCGCTCGTGGCGCTGACCATCGTGGTGTGGGTGTGCGAATCGTTTTTCGAGTATCGATACGCCATTCGCTGGCGCGGCCTCGCGCAGAATCTGCAGCATGAACTGCGGCAGGCGGCGTACACACATATTCAGCGGCTGCCGCCCAGCTACGTGGAGCGCGAGCGCAGCGGTCGTCTCATGGCGGTGCTCAACGAAGACGTCAATCAGATCGAACGGTTTCTCAATACCGGTGCCAACGACCTGATTCAGGTGTTCTGCTCGTCATTGATGGTCGGCGCCGTCTTCTTTGTCATCACCACCAAGCTGGCGGTGCTCGCCCTGCTGCCGATCCCGCTCATATTGTACGGCGCATTCTGGTTCCAGCGTCGCCTTGCTCCCCGCTATGCCGCAGTACGCGACGCGGCGGGCACATTGTCCGCACGGCTGAACAACAATCTGTTCGGCATGGCCACCATTCAGGCCTACACGGCGGAAGCATTCGAAGCCGAGCACCTGCGTGAGGCATCCAACGCGTTTCGTACACGGAACGAGGACGCGATCCGATTTTCGGCGGCGATCACGCCGGTGATTCGCATGGCGATTCTGGCCGGATTCGTAGCCACGATGCTGTACGGCGGACTGCTGGCGCTGCGCGGCGAAATCGGCGTGGGCAGCTACTCGGCGCTTGTCTATCTCACGCAGCGATTGTTGTGGCCTCTGACGCGACTCGCCGACATGACCGACCTGTACAATCGCGCGATGGCGTCAGTGGAGCGCGTCATGCAGCTGCTCGACACGCCGCTGCCCGCGCACGCCATCGCACCCGTACCGCCTACGGCGAAGGCCGCCATCACGTTTGATCACATCGCACTCTCGTACGACGGGCGCACCGCCCTGCGCGATGTCAGCCTCGAAGTGCCGGCTGGCGCAACGGTTGCACTCGTCGGTGCGACGGGCGGCGGCAAGAGCTCACTGCTCAAGCTGCTGCTGCGTTTTCACGATCCCGACAGCGGACGCATCCTGCTTGGCGGACTCGACATCGCAGCGTACGATCCTGTGTCGCTGCGTCAGCGCATCGGCTACGTCGCACAGGATGCGTACCTCACCGACGGTACCATCGCGGACAACATCGCCTACGGAGACCGCGCCCCCGACCGAGTGCGCGTGATCGACGCCGCGACGGCGGCAGAGCTTCACACGTTCGTGGACGCGCTGCCCGATGGCTACGACAGCGTGGTGGGTGAACGCGGCACGCGTCTCTCGGGCGGACAACGGCAGCGCATCGCGCTCGCACGCGCCTTCTACCGCAACCCGTCAATTTTGGTGCTCGACGAAGCCACGAGTGCTGTGGACAATGAGACGGAGGCGTCCATTCAGCGATCACTCGCACGGGCCGCGCCTGGGCGCACCACGCTCGTGGTCGCGCACCGCCTCTCCACGGTACGTCACGCGGACGCGATTCATGTCCTGGAGCATGGACAAGTCGTGGAGAGTGGGACGCACGACGCGCTGGTCGCACGCGGTGGCATCTACGCGTCGCTCTGGCGGTTGCAGACGGGCGAAACGGAGAACGCGGGTTTGGCTGACGCGCACGGCGTCAGAACTCCCAGTTGAGACCGATGGTTGGCAACAACCCGATCCCGTCGGATTGCTCCACTTCGCGGAGTCGCGGGTTCCACTGTGGTGCGCCGCGATTGGCCCGCGCCGTCACATTCTGCAGGTCGAGAAACGCAATCAGTTGCTGGCGGCCGAAAATGAACCGGCGGTCGACGCGGATATCGGCGGCGAAGAATGCATCGAGTCGCTGCGCATTGTAGCGCGTAAAATCGAGTGTTCCCGCGTCGGGACCGTTGAGGGTGAACGGCGTCAGCGGTAATCCGGTCGCGCCGCGCACACGGGTCGCCACTTCCCAACGCGCGTTGGCTCGCCATCCAAGCACGGCGTTGGCCAACACCGGCGTATCAAACGCACCACGGGTACTGGTACCGTCGAGGGCGGTGAATCGCGTACGATTGAAACTCGCGCTGAGCTGTCCGTAAAACGGGGTCACGCCGAGCTTCTTTTGCACGAACACTTCCGCGCCGTACGCATCGCCCGTGCCGAGCGACGAGAGCGGTTCGAGACCGAACGGAATGTCCGTGCTGGCGTCGTCAAAACCGCTCGGACTCAGCACCGCCTGCGGACGGAACACGCGTGTAGGATACGCACCGTAGCGCTTGCCATACACTTCGAATTGTACTTTCAGCTCGTCGCCGATGAGTCGTGTCACGCCCAGCACCGCGTGATCTGCGTGAAACGGACGCAATGTGGTGGCGTTCTGCGGCGCGCCCACCAACCAGATCAGGCTCGGTGCCTGCCAGTAGCGGCCGCCGGCGATGCTGAACGTGGTCACGTCATCGGCGCGGAACGTCGCGCTCGCCCGCGGCGCGAGACGCACGGCGTTGTCGAGGAATCCATACCAATCGCCACGTGCGCCGAGCGACAGCCGGACACGCGGCGCCGCCTGCCATGTCGCTTGCACGTAGGTGCCATTGCGCAACGCGGTGAAACTCGTGTCCACGCGAAGCGGCTGCGGATTTCCATCCGCGTCGCGACGCGCAAAACCGGCCAGCGTGGCATCGTATTGCAACTGA
The DNA here is from genome assembly GCA_038203795.1 of Gemmatimonadales bacterium. GTDB lineage: Bacteria > Gemmatimonadota > Gemmatimonadetes > Gemmatimonadales > Gemmatimonadaceae > JAABRT01. The sequence goes on along the minus strand of JBBRDP010000010.1, from coordinate 8,996 downwards.
CTGGCGTATTTCATAATGCTGCCGGCCTCCAGCTCCACACCGCGCGCCAACTGCCAGGTCACATCACTGCGCAGGGACGTTTCGCCCTCCGTGCTTCGACTCTCGAAGATTGGCTGCAGCAGGCTGTCACGCTGCGCGGTGACGAATCGGGTCCACGTACGCCCGAGTGTGGTGGTGACCACCCCGCTGCCCAGCAGCCGCTTCCACGTGAGCCCACTGAAATATTGATCCTGAGCCGGCGCGAGCACCTGCGCGTTGGACACGCGGTCGTCGGCACTGTCATTGTTGAAGGTCACCGTGCCACGCGCGGCGATCACCAGCGCGCTGAAGGCGTCGCGCGGTGTGGGACGCCACACAGTTTTTACCGTCGCGTCGGTGTAGGCGGGAATGAAACTCAGGCCAATTGCCTTGAACAGCAGATCGAGATAGCTCTGCCGCACGTTCACAAAGAAGGAGGCGTTGTCGCCGATCGGGCCTTCGAGCACCGCGCCCACCTGCGTCGCGGCCACATTCAGCTCGCCCGCCACCCGTTCGCGATTGCCTTCGCGCAAGGTGAGTGAGGTGGCCGATGACGCGCGATCACCATACCGCGCCCCAAATCCACCCGCGCTCAATGTCACCGATTCAATAAACCGGATATTGATGAGCGAGATCGGTCCGCCGGTTGACCCCTGCGATCCGAAGTGGTTGATGTTCGGCACCTCGATGTTGTCGACGACAAAAAGATTTTCAAACGGCGCACCGCCCCGCACTACGATGTCGTTGCGCGCACCACTCGTGACGCCCACACCGGGCGCGACGGACACAGCGCGCAGCACGTCCTCCTGCGCCCCGGGTTGCCGTCGCACCTCTTCGGCGCTGTACGTTTGCGACGACACGGGTGTGGTGGGTGACGCTTGCGGCGGGAAGGCTTCCGGCCGCACGGTCAGCGTTTGCAGTTGCACGTCAATCACGCGCATGGCAATCAACACTTCCGCCGGTTTGGCCGGCGACACCGCAATGTCTCCGCGGGACACCGGCGCAAAGCCCAGCGCCCGGACCTCCACAGTCACAATACCCGTGCGCACACCGCGGAGCGTAAAGCGACCAGCGTCATCAGTCTGGGCCACAATCTCCTGGCCACGCACGCGCACCGCGGCGCCGGCAATGGGCGCTTCGGTGATGGTGGCGACCACGCGGCCCGTGATCACGCCGGTTGCCGCGTCAGAGTTTTGGGCGCGCGCAATAGAGAGTGGCGACACCGAGGCCAGCAGCATGCTTACCCGGAGAAGACGAAACGGAGAATGCATCTGAGGTTGTTGGGGGAGATGAGACGGCACCGGCAGCCAGAGCGGCGGCTGCGCCCAGCACTATGACGGCGGTATGCGCTCGCACACACTGTCGCCGTGCAGCATCCCGCCCTCGCGGACCACCACGCACAGCCCGGCCGCACAACTCGGGACGCGGCGCACGATCGTAATGCACCTGAGGACAAGCTCGTGCGCTCGTTGTCGTGCGGCAAGGCCCGACACCCATCAACAGGAATCGCCGGCCCCGACTTGGGCCGGCGATTCGGACTACGTAAACGGACCGGCAGTCAGCGCGTCGCCGCCGCCAGTTCGCGCAACGAGTTGGCCAGCACACGCACCTTTGCGCCGTCGCGCGCACCGTTCACGTCGCCATCCACCTGCGAGGCGAGTTGCGTGAGTGCGTCACGTCGCGCGTTGCCGACCGCACGTTCCGCAGCGCTCAGCGCCGAACGCACCGCATTGATGCGTCCTGCAGCCAACCCGTTCGAACGTTCGAGCTGATCGACGTACGAACCGGACACCGCAAACGAGGGCGCCCACGTCAGTTTGGGCTGTTGCTGCGGGTTCAGATACTCGAACCTGACCGACTTGGCCGCGTCGATCTCGTTCTGCGAAATATGCGCGCTCGGCTCAAGCGCAAAGATGTCAAGACCACGCGCAATTTCGGAGTTCACAATCACGCCGTTGTACCAGTACACCGACCACGATCCGCCCATCTCCATTTTGGTCGAGTCGATGGGGCCACGATCGTGATACGCGATCTCAACGGCATTCGTGGGGTCGGTCCAGTCAAAGATCGAAATACCGCCCTGATACCACGACTGCACCATCACGTCGCGGCCGGGAATCGGAATAAGCGATCCATTATGCGCCACACAATTCTCCTCCGCCGTCTGCGGTGCGGAGAGCTTGTAGTAGCTCTGGAACGTCATCGCGCCGTTTTCAATCGTGAAGATGGCGTTCGCGCCCCACGCCTTGGGATCACTGGCCCGACACTTCGGCGCGCTGCCACCACCCCATTCATCGGTGAACAACACCTTGGTGCCGTCGTTGTTGAACGTAGCGCTGTGCCAGTACGCAAAGTTCGAGTCGGCTACGGCAGCGATCCGCCTGGGATTCGCCGGATCCTTGATGTCGAGCAGGAGTCCGTACCCTTCGCACGCCCCGCCGGCGAGACCGATGGCCGGATAGAGCGTGATGTCATGACACTGGTTCGGTCCGGGGGCCGGACCGCTCCCCGCATTGCCACCACCGGTCATCTGTGCGATCATGGCTGGCAGCGCCGCCCGAAACGCCGCGCTATCAGCGGCCGTTGGCGCTCCCGTACCACCACGCTGGCGCACAACGCCTGCCAGTTGCGCCGCCGCAAAGGCATCGGGGAGAACCATGGTTTGGCCCTGCACCTCCACGATGAAGGCACCGCGCGCACGCGCGCGATCAATCTCTGCCTTGTCATCCGGCGCCAGTCCATGCGCCGGTGGTGCGACGAGTCCCTCGAAAATGCGCGGCGAGTTGACAATCGCCGCCTTGGTGGGATCGGCCAGTGGCACCTTGATCACTTCAATACGGAACATCGCCGATTGTGGATCGGCCGTTGGTGGTGCGCCGGAGCAGCCATCAAGCTCCGTTGACGGGCGCACCGGTGCTGAACCCGACACGTACACGTACACATTCTGCGTGTCATTCGGATCGACCAACACCGAATGTGTGTGCGAGCCGCGGCACGTCTGCACATTGCTTACGTACCTGGGATTGCGGATATCAGTGATGTCGAAAATTCGAATGCCGCGCAAGCGCTCTTTGCTGACTGCTGTGGCCACACCCTGTTCGCCGCAGTCGAGGCGTCCTTCCATTCCCTCGCCCGACACAAACAGCAGATTCTTGTACACCGACACATCACTCTGCGACGCGGGGCAGACGAACTCCCTGGCAATGACCGGTCGCGCGGGATTGGAGATGTCCCACACCTGGAACCCCGCGAAACTCCCCTGAATTGCGTAGTTGCCAATGAACGCGAGATCGGAGTTGACCTTGCCAAGGAACGCGGCCGGTGGCGGCGTTGTGGAGACCAGCTTCAAGTTCCACGCGGCTTCGGCCGCATCGAACAGTCCGGCGCGCAGACCGATGCGAGGATCGGGACTGGGCGCTGCCGCAGAAACGTTGCGCGCGGGCTGCGGCGCGGTGGAGGTGCCTGAAGACGGCGCGCAGGCCGTGAGCGCTGCGGCCATCGCGGCCAACGCAATTGTGGTGCGCACCGCGCGCGGTGGGATGGCGGCCGTCAGGTGGAGTGGAGCTCGTGGCATGTCAGGAAGTCAAGGGTGAAAACAATGGAGCGCGCGCCTGTGCAACTCGCGCGTGGAACTGCGACTCTGGGACTCAAATCACATCTCAATCGCGACCGAATGACGCGCCGAGCAACGCCAGCAGCTGCTCCATTCGCGCCACTTCGGTACGCTGATCGACCTGCACGTCCGACGCGAACTTGAAGACGTCGGTGTCCTGCGCCGCGCCGTCAGTCGCGAACAACTCATCCACCATGACTACGGCGCCGCGATGGTGCTGAATCATGTATGTCAGAAAAAAACGGTCGAACGCAGTGTCACGCGCCGCTCCCAGTGTCGCGAGCTGCGCGTGAGACAGCATCCCGGGCATATTCTCGTGCGACACGTGATCCAGTCCGGCGCCGTGTACCATCACCTGAGCGCCGTTCACGTGCACCTCGGGCACTGGTTGCCCTCGGTCGCGAAGCCAACGCTGCATGTTCGCGATCTCGTCGGACTGCGCGTTGGTGATGCGCGCGGCGAGCGTGCGAATCGTCGCGCTTGCGCCGTTGGTTGGCGCGAGATTGCACATACCGAGCGCCTGAGCGTGATGGCCGATCATACCGGTCATGAAACGTACATCAGCAGGCGTGAACCGCAGACGGGCGCTGTCGATTCGCGCGCGCCAGATCCCTTCCCGCTCGGCGAGCGTGAGCTCGGGGCTTCCGGACATGCGAGGCCCGACAGCCGTCGAGGGCTGTCGGGCCGAGCTGCACGCACCCAGCAGAAGCGCCGCCAGCGCGATCAGCGGAAGTGGTTGGCGAGTCACCGGAGCAGCAACCACTGGCCGAGCGTACCCAGCACCGACATCACCAGCGCTGCGAACAGCGACCATTTGAAGCCGTCAATCTCAATCGCATCGGTCACCTTCGACGTAATTGACAACATGATTGCGTCGATAATCCAGCGTGTGATGAAGGCCAGCAACCAGGCCAAACCCAGCGTCGCAATCGTAAAGACCGTGAAAAACAACCAGCCCAGCAGGAAGTTGAGGACGCCGAACACGGCTGCCGTGAGGAGCGCGCCACCGAAACTCTTGACCCGAACGCCGGGGAGCAGGTAGGCGGTCAACCAAACGGCCACAGCCAGAATGAGCCACGTGAGCAAAAAGTTCATGATGTCCGTACGAGAGGTGGGTCGCCGCAGTTTCGGTCGAGCGGCGCGTACGCAACGCGATCAGGCACGGCCCTTCGCTCGGCAGCGAGCTCTTCGGGAAGCCAGCTCGATATCAGCCATACGGCCAATGGTCGGTGCAGTGGCGAATCTGTATGGTAAATGGGCAGGCGCGTGTGCGCACTGCGATCGCGAGCTCACTACTTCGTCCGAGGCTCTTCATGAGCACCAACACGATCCTGATCATCGTCGTACTCATCTTACTGTTCGGCGGCGGCTGGGGCTATTCGCGCCGAGGGCGATGATCGCCTGATTCGATGAAGCTGATGCCGATTGGCGGCGCGCAGTACACGCTGCGCACCGCGACGGACAATCGCTTTCGGATGCTCGTCGAGGCTGTGCACGACTACGGCATCTTCATGGTCGACCTTGAAGGGCTCGTGTACAGGTGGAACCCTGGCACCGAGAAGTGCACGCAGAGTGCGCGAGGTGTTGGACGTCTACTCACGCGCAACCCTACTTCGTCGCGTTCGCCAGATCGCGAATCGCCGAGGCCATCATGCGCACGCGTTCGGCGTCCTTCGCGCCTGCGGCATCACTGTCCACCTGTCCGGCAAGTTCCCTCAACGCCGCACGACGTGCCACACCCGACTGCCGTTCAGCCGCCGTCAGCGCTTGGGCGATGGCCGTGGTCCGCGCCGTCGCGAGCCCGCTGCCACGCACGAGTTGGTCGAGATAGGAACGCACCACCGGGAACGCCGCCGGCCACGTGATCCGGGGCTGCGCTTGCGGATTGAACTCGTCCATCATCACCAACTTGGCGGCCGCGAGTTCATTCTCCGACAGATATTCGGTGGGCAACAACTCGAGGATGTCGAGACCGCGGGCCATCTCCGACGAGTAGATGTAACCGTTATACCAATACGCGCCCCATGAGCCGCCAATCGTGCCACGCGCGCGGCTGACCGGCGCGTCGACCTCTCCGGCCGGTGGCACATCGACCGGACCACGATCAAAGTATCCGATCTCGAACGGCTTGTCGTTGTCGGTGAAGTCGATCAGGTTGACGCCGCCCTGATACCACCCCTGCACCATGATGTCGCGACCGGGCACGGGGATGAGCGAGCCGTTGTGCGAGACGCAGTTCTCCTGGGCGGTTTGTGCAGTGGGAATCTTGAAATACGCGTGTTGCTTGAACTTTTTGTCCGCGCCGATAGCGAGCGTCGTGTTGCCGCCCATCTCGAGCGGATGCATCGACTGACAATTCGGCGAAATACCACCGCCCCACTCGTCGGTGAACACCACTTTCTTGCCATCGTTGCTGAAGACGGCGGTGTGCCAGAGTGAGAAGTTGGTGTCGGCCACCGCATCGAGACGCCGCGGACGCTCCGGATTCGAAATATCCACGAGCAACCCGTAGCTGCCACACGCGCCCGCGAGCAGCCCCATTTCCGGATACGACGTCACGTCATGACAGTTGCGTGGACCGTTGGCCATCAGCTGTGCCATCTCGGCGCTGTCCGCACCGGCCACGGGACGCGCCGCACTAGTACGACCGCCACGCGCCGGTGCCGGGCCGAGTCCGGTGAAGATGCGAGCGCCGGTGACCACGGCAGCGTCTTGCGGTCGCGCCACATTCACCTTGATCACATCGAGACGGAACAGGGAGTTGCTTTCGTCGGCGGGGTCCGATCCGTTCTTGCATCCACCAAGTTCCGTCGCCGGACGCGCGCCCTGACTTCCGGACACATACAGGTACACGACGCCCATTTCTGTGGGGCTCGGCACGAGCGTGTGCGTGTGCGATCCTTTGCACGTCTGCACATTTTTGATGAGCTTGGGTACGCGCGGGTTACTCACATCGTAAATGCGCACGCCGGCCATGTGATCGGCAGGCGCGGACACACCACCCTTCGCGCAATCGTTGCGATTGCCGCCGCCTTCTGCGGAGACGAACAGCAGATTGCCGTAGATGGATGGATCACCCTGCGACGTAATGCACGGCACCACCGAGACCATGACCGGCTTGGCGGGGTTGCTCACATCCCAGATCGAGAAGCCGGCGAAGTTGCCTTGATAGACCAGGTTGCCTTTGAACGCGAGATCGGAGTTCACAAAGGTCAAGCCACGCACCGAATCAAACGGTGCCGGCTTGGGCGCCGTGGAGAGCAGTCGCATGCCCTTGAGCGCGATACCAGCATCCATCAAGCCGGGCTTGAGGTTGTTGCGTGGATCCGTAGCGCTGGGATACGTCTGCGCGTTCAGTGATGCCGCGACAGAAAAGCTCAGGGTACACAATGCCAGCGTTGCGACGAACGCAGTAGCGACCGTGCGCGGCGTATGAGAAGTGGTGCGATTGGATCGCATCAGGAGCGACTCCGAGTGGAAGGCGAGGTAAGGAAAGACAGAGGCATCAAGGCAGTTCTGCGAGCATGAGCTTCATCACGCCGATTTCGGCGGTTTGCGTTGATTCCACATCGTTGGCGAGCACGGAGATATCCACTTCCTGCGCAGCGCGTGGCGACGCGTACAAGTCAGCCACCATCGTCAACGCGCCTTCGTGATGGCGAATCATCAGTGTGAGGAACATGCGGTCGAAGTCGGTACCGCGCGCCCTTTCCAGTTTCGCCATGTCGTCGGTGGTGAGCATGCCGGGCATGCTCATGCTGCGCCACGAAGACGTGTCGGGTACAAATTGCTCGTACTCGCGCAGCCATTCCTGCATCAACACGATTTCACCGGCCTGCGACAGATCAATTTTTTGTGCAAGCCGCAGGACGCGCGCGCTCGCACCCGCCGAACTGGCGAGGCGCGTCATGTGCACCGCCTGCGCGTGGTGTGCGATCATGCCCTGCATGAAGCGCACATCGGCTTCGGTGTACAGCACACCAGCCGGAATCGTGATCGGCGCCATGCCCGGCATATCGTGGTGATGATGTGCGCCCTCGGCCGTCGCAACAGACGCGCCAGTGACCGGGGCCGTGGTCGGGGATGCGCCGACGGCGGTGACAGGCGTAGGCGCGGCTGTGGTTGCGCGCGTCGGGCGCGGCGCGGATGCCGGACTCGGCGCGGGCGTCGGGCGCGGCGCGGGCGTGGCGCAAGCGGCCAGGACGGCCACGAGACAGATTAGGGACAAGTCGCGGTGGAATACCATCTTCGCAAGCAGGCGGGAGGCAGGTGAATACCGTGCGGTTCTTCGGAGGCTACTCTATGAACGCCGTCTCGGCCAGTGACGTTGAGGTTGCACTCGCCACGCGGGACCGGAGCGCGTCTCGCCTGCAGCCGTCGCGACGCCACGCCATCGTGCGTGCTTGGCTGTGTGGTGCCTTGTGCCTCAGCGCTTGTGGTGACGCCTCAACCCCAGCTGCAGATGCGACACCCGCATTCACGCGCACCGACAGTGCTGGCGTCGAGATCGCTCAACACGAGACGCTCAATCTCGACGCGCTCGAACAGTGGGAGATCGGCGATCAACCATTGACCATCCTTGGTGACGCCACGCGCGGCGAGGCACACGAGTTCGGCTTTCTCAGCGGCCTGGCGCGTTTGTCGGACGGTCGTTTGATCGTGGCCACCGACCAATCAACGATCCTGGCCTTTGATTCGGCCGGCAATTTTCTCTCGCGTATTGCCCGCAAGGGGAGCGGACCGGGTGAGTTTACAACACTCCGGGCCCTGCACCGGATTCGCGGTGACACGTTGCTCGCGTATCAACACTTCCCCGAATCGGTCACGCTGTTCAGTCCCGACGGCTCATACGTGCGCACGCATCGCGTGGTGCGTCCAGCGGCGCAGCAGGAGTTCGCCGAGTTTGCGGCGTTTGAGTTCAAGAGCGCCTTCCCCGACGGTTCACTGCTTGTGCATCGACATGGCGGCGAGCGCACGATGGAACCCGACCAGGTGTACACCGATTCGGTGCGCCCGCTGCGCATCAACCTGGCCGGTGAGGTCGTGGCCGATTTCGGCACGCGGTGGGAACGCGATCAGATGCGCGTCGCCACACTCGCGGCATCGAATGGTGCGCCGGTGCCGGCGATGATGTCGTCAACTCCCTACTTTCTTCGATCCGCGATGTGGGGCGTCGTGGGTGATCGCGTGTTCTATAGTACGGGTGACCAGTTTAACATTGAATTGTGGTCGCCCACCGGGAAACTCGAACGTATCGTACGCGTGAACACCGCACCCATTCCCAGTACCGATGATGGGCGCGGGGAGTTTCTCGCCAAAGGGGTGCGGTACACAACGGCCCGTCCCACACGAGCGTTTGACCCAC
>JBBRDP010000009.1:0-40273 GCA_038203795.1 Gemmatimonadales bacterium | reverse complement strand
CGGCTTCGGCGCGATTACCGCGCTTGCCATGAGCGTCGGCTCGGCCGTGGTGGGTTCGGCGTTCGGGCCGACCAATCCCTTCGCCTCCGGGATCGCCAACCGGTTCTCGGAGTTGCCGCTGGCCACGGGCACCGGCGTTCGTCTGGCGGTGACGGTGGTGGCGGTGGCGGTCTGGATTTTCTATACACTGTCGCAGCTCAAGCACGACGACGAACGTGGCAAAGAGGCTGTCGAGCCTCCGAGTGCGTCGATAAAAAGCGTTTCATGGCGCGATGGTGTTTTGTTAGCGATCCTTCTGGTCCCCTTTGTGCCGTACATATTTGGCGTCCTCACGCTCGAGTGGGGCTTTAACGAGCTCTCGGCGATCTTTCTGGTAGCCGCGTTCGCCGTCGGACTCACCGCGCGGCTCAGTCTGCGCGAGACGACCGTCGCGTATCTCAAAGGCATGGACACGATGTTGTCGGCCGCGTTGTTCGTGGGAGTCGCCCGGGCCATCTCCGTGGTGCTCACCGACGGACGCATTATCGACACCATTGTCTACGGCCTGGCGCTGCCGTTGGAGCACGTCCCTCGCATGGCGGCGGCCGGGCTCATGGTACCCGTGCACATGCTGCTGCACGTGGTCGTGCCGTCCAACAGTGGCCAGGCCGCGCTCACCATGCCCATCATGGCGCCGTTGGCCGACCTGCTCGGCTTCCCGCGCGCTGTGGCGGTGATGGCCTATCAAACGGGCGCACCAACGCTCGACATACTCATTCCGACCAACGGTGCGTTGCTCGCCATGTTGCTGGCGGCCGGCGTGCCCTACCCGCGCTGGCTTCGCTTTGCCGTCCCCGGAACGCTGCTGGTCGTGCTCGTGGGCCTGATCGGCATGGCCGTCGCGCTGGCGATGTCGTGAACGACGCAGAGCGGACGGCATCGCTGCGGCATCTCACATCCAACCGTTCCGGGATGTACTTTAGCGGGATCAGGCGCTCCGGCCTGTCCGACCCGGTATTCACTTGATCTTCAGATAACGATGCGACACGCACTCATGTACATCGGTGGTTTTGAACGGAACTTTGCGAACCTTACACCGACCACCACCACGTTTGAGGGAAGCGACGGGCAGTCGCATCCGTATCCCGAGTGGCCGGCCAGCGCCAACGGATTGCGCATTGGCTACATGGAAAAGGCCGGCAAGAAGTTCGTCGCCGTTCGCGTGGCCGATGATATGACCGACGTCGTGCTGCAGCACGAGGTCGTGTTGGTGCCCGGCGAACACTTCGGCTTTGGTGCGCGGTTAAGCGGCGAGCCTACGTCGGTCGAAGACAACATCGCGATCATGAAGCTGCTGGAAGACATCATCAAGCGGAACGTCGACATCAGCGAGCCGCTGCTGCTCATGCGCGCACGCTTCAAGTCGAACGCGTCGTCAAAGACGGACTGAGCAGCGATTCGACGTCACTCGGCGAGGCTGGTTCGGGCGCGGGCTGCAGCGGGACCAGCCGCCAGAGATCATACTGCATGCCGCACCACGCGGCGATCATCACCAGTGCTTTGAGACGCGTGTCGTAGTGCCACGCGCGCTGAATGTCGTTGGGGACCAGATCGCTGCCACCGAGTGAGCCGAGCACCACCACGGCGATGACGATGGCGTCGCGCCAGCGCGTCCGAGGCAGAGCGGCCCACCAGATGCCAACGCCCGCGAATCCGATCACGAAAGTGGGCGGCTCCGACATGTGATTGAACACAATGGCGAAGCCGAGCGCGGACGCGATCAGCAGTTGTTGCACCATCGGCGTGCGCCAGTGGTGCCGTGCGTACCACGCGCTCGCACACAGCCAGGCCGCACCCGCGAGCTGAAACGGAATGTGCGGCAGTGCGCGCCCGCTCCAGACTTCCAGCACGCCGCCAATCCACCACATGCCCGTCTTTTCCAGATCGCGCGCTTCGACCGCGCTCCACGATTGGTACTGCGCGAGCAACTGTTCGAGTGATGTCACGAGCAGCGGTGCCGCCAGCAGCAGCGCCGCAACGACCACGCACCACGCCACAAACCTCCAACGCGAGGGCGGCATGAGCCCGAACACGCCCACGCTCAGTGGAAACAGCTTGATCGCGGCGCCGCTCATGACCGACAGCGACGACCACGCCGGGCGCTCCTGCCATGATGTCGTGGCGCCCATAATCATGAGCCCCGCCACGAGGCCGTTGCTCTGCGTGTTCTGGATCGCCCCGATCGCCTCGAAGAGGCAAATGCCCAGCGCCCACGCGGCCGCCGTGCCAGGCAGCAGGCGCACCAAGGCGCAGCAGAGAGCGACGGCGTTTGTCAGGTTCCACAGCAACAACCCGACGTCATTGGGCAACACCGCGAATGGCGCGAAGAGTAACGCGCACGTCGGCGAGTACTTGAACAGATCGAACGTCAGGCCCGGATACGCGGCGTAGAGATCCTGACCGCGCACAAGATGCCAGAAACTTTCGCGAAAAATCGTGAAGTTGTTCGACTGCGCACGGCCCAACGTTTGCTGGATCGTGATCGCGAGAGCCGCCACCAGATGGAGCCCGACAAGTGTTCGCGTGGCGCGAGGTAAAGATATGATTTTCATAACCGGCGTACGCTATGCATCACGAGCCTGTGCGCAAGCGCCCCGGCACACTTTTGTCGTGCGCTGGCCATTTATTCCTCCACCAGCACGCGCCATCGAAATACAGCGGAGCTCGCTTCACTGGATCGTGAGCGGGGTACCAGACAATTGGACACCGACACTCACGCAACATCGTCGATGCAGGCGACCCGTCACCATCCTCACACCCATGGAGCTTCCGTGCGACAATTCTCCACCGATCAGCTGAATAATTGGCTCGCCGATCATGAGTCACCATGCATCTCGCTCTATCAGCCCACGCACCGAAAGCACCCCGCGAACGCGCAGGATCCGATTCGCTTCCGCAACATGTTGCGGTTGGTCGAGTCGTCTCTCAAAGACGCGTACCCCAACAGTGACATTGCCGCGCGCATGGAGCCATTCTACGCGATCGAGCAGGATCTTGAGTTCTGGAAGCACCGGACCGAAGGCCTCGCCATTCTGAGCTCGCCCAGCACCTTCGATGTGATCGACGTGCAGCGACCGCTGACGGAGCTGATCGTGGTTGCCGACACGTTCCACATCAAGCCGTTGCTGCGCATGGTGCAGTCGGCCGATCGCTATCAGATCCTGTTACTGAACCGACACGAAGCCAAATTGTTCGAGGGCAATCGTGACGCGCTCGACCAAGTTGCGCTCACAAACGTGCCGTCTACGATCACCGACGCGCTCGGCGAAGAACTCACTGCCGCGTACAGCAATACAGTGGCGCACGGTGGCAACGCCGGAGGCCGCTCGGGACACACGGGCGGTGGCATGCATCACGGAGGCGGCGGCAAGAAAGATGAAGTCGAAATCGACATGTATCGTTTCTTTCGGGTCATCGATCGCGCCATTCTCGAACATCACTCGCGTCCCTCAGGCTTGCCGCTCATGCTCGCGGCGTTGCCGGAATACCACGCACCGTTTCGCGAGACCAGCCACAATCCTTTTCTCATGGCCGAAGGCATCGCCATGAATGCAGACGCGCTCGACGTCGAGCAGTTGCGCGTGGCGGCATGGGAGCATGCCGAACCGATGTACATTGCGCGCCTTGCCACGCTCGTTGATGCATACGAATCCGCGCACGCGCACGCGCGTGGGTCAGACGATCTCTGGCAAGTGGCCGAAGCGGCGGTGGCGGGACGTGTGGCCACGCTCTTGGTCGAAGCGGATCGTGTCGTTCCCGGGCGCATGGATAACACTGGTCACGTGGAACTCACGCCAGACATCGTTCCGACCGTCGACGATCTGCTCGATGATGTCGCCGAAGCCGTGCTGCGCCACAAAGGGGAGGTCATCGTGGTGCCAGCGCTCCGCATGCCGTCCAAGAGCGGGCTTGCGGCGACGTATCGCTACTGACCTGGCTCGAGGGCTTGGCCGCTGACTACTGCGGCCAGCCCGCCTTCGACACCTTCGGCAAAATGCGCAACGCGTTCTGGTAGTAGACCTTCTTGAGCACGTCATCGGGCAAGTCGATGCCGTACAACTTCCAGAACGCGTGGTAGTCGCGATAATAGTCGAAATAGTCGTCGGCCGTTTCAAACACACGCCAGTAGTACGGATACTCACCGGGCTGATACGAGTCCTTGCCGAACAGGATGCGGTCCTGGAACCGCACGAAGAAATCGCGTGCCGCGCGTGGCTGACGACCAATGTCATACAACACCGCACCAACTTCGGCGTACACGTTTGGTGCGTCGGTCATCAGTTGTGCGAGTCGACCGAGGTCGCTGGCGTGCCAGCCAAGATGCGCGGTCACGAAGGTGGTGTTGCGGTGCTTACGGAACAGATTGTCGCGTTCCGTCACCAGCTGCTCGAAGCTTGGGTTGTTGTCGCCGGCGTAGCTTCTGTTTGGAAACAGCGCGAGCTCGAGCCAGCGCTCGTTATTGAAATCAATCGGATTCCAGAATTCTGGCGGGTCACCGGTGTGAATGAACACCGGCAACTGCAGCCGCGCGCACGCTTCCCAGATGGGATCGAGTGCGGGATCGTCGAGGCGCAAACGCGTGCCGTCGGCTCTCCGGGTGTTGAGTCCGAATCCCTTGGAAATTTCGCCCACGCCAACCGCCCCCGCGGCCACATCGGCTTCGAGCTGCGCGATCGCGCGTTCGGCCCATCCCGGACCAACGTTCTGGAAGCTGATGCCGGCGAGCACGCGCACGCGGTCCTTCATTTTTGGCGATGAACGAATCACGTCCATGGCGCGCTGCAGCCGTTCGCCAGACATGTTGTCGGCCGCGATCATCATGCCCACGTTCAGACTGTCGAGTTCGCGTCCCATGCGTTCGAGATTCTCGAGCGTGCTGAGATTGCCGCCGGGGTGTCCGTGAAAATCGATCACCGGATACTTGGCGCGCGGCACCTTGTGTTCCGGCACCACGAGTGTGGACCGCGGACGATAGTCCACGATGCTCGGGATTGGCCCCTGCGGCGCCATGCAGTTGAGCGGACGAATCTCCGTGGTACCGGGCGGGCACGACTCACCGGCTTTGATCGAGGTGCCGCCTCGGAAACCACCCCCTCCTGCGGGACGTTGCTGCGCGGCGCTTGACGTGCCGACGAGAAAAACGGCTGCGAGGCCGACGAGTGCGATGCGAGTTGTCATGAACGATCCTCTCTCAGAGTCAGCTGTAATCTACCAGCCTCCACCGCCGCCGCCCCCGGAGCTGCCCCCGCTGCTGCTGCTGCTACCACCGCTGCTTCCGCTGCTGCCACTCGAACTTGGGGCCGACACACCCGACGACATCGCGCCAAGCGCGGAACCAAAGGCGACGGTTGCTCCCGCGCCGGCAAAGCCACCACCGCCGCCAAAGCCGCCCCACGACGACCCACCGCTTCCGGACGTTGAAAAGCCACCGCCGCTTGCGCTGAACGAACGGTCACCATCGTGTGAGCTCGCGGTGGTACTGACTGCGGCATTGGTCCCGCCAAATGCCTTGAACCAACGGTCGACATGGCGACCGAGTCCGAACGCCAGCAAGTGCGGATACCACTCCTCGCGCAGTCGGGGAACGGCTTGCTTGAGCTCCACGCGGAAATACTCGCGTGCGGCGGCGAGCTGTTTGCGAAACGCGATGCGCTCCGGCGACTGCGTGGAACGCGCGCCGTTGAGCACGCTCTGCAGCAGCGCCAGCAGCCACACCACCAGGCCGGCGAGCGTGAAGGCGCCGACTGTGTACCGCCCGGTGTCCAGCAGCCACCAGAGCGCGCCAGCGGCGCCGCACATCGGCGCCAGAAACCACACCATGTGCCGAACCGGCCGGATGACCCGATTTTTCCAGTGCACGGTGAAGCCGCGCGCGATCCCGTAAATCGGCAAGCTGATCATCACGGCGGCGATCGAGATCACCACATCAACGCCGCGTTCACGAATACCGAGGCCCAATAGCAGGAAGGCGATGAGCGTCAGCGCCACCGTCACCCGTCCGCCGTGGTGCGGGACCGCCTTACCGCCAATACCAGGGAGGGCGTGCAGCCGGCCACTCAACGGCCCTTCGATGTACAACACGGGATTGAAGCCGCTGCTGGCGTAGCGCTTTCGTACCGCGTTCGTGTCGGTGGTGGTCGCATTGGATCCGAACAGCGCGTTGATAAGCTGCCGTTCGTGGGTCTCAAGGTTGGAGCGGGACGTCGTCAGCTCCAGATGCAACACATGGCGCTTGAACAGCCACACCTTGTCGGTCGTCACCCGACTGCTGAGCTTCTGCTCGCCCACCATGCGCGCGAGCGTCGCGGAGACTTCGGCGGCACCGATGTGATCGTCCCATGCCGCGCCCGCGAGCTCAGCGGGCATCGAGATCACGTGCTGCCGCACCCACGATTCGTCGATGCGATCACGCGGGAGCAACGGCGCAAACTTTCCCGCGCGATACTCAACAACAACAAGCGCGGTGGTGAGCAGCATCATGCCGAAGACGAGGACACCCGCGATCACGCGCCGTTGAACGACCGACGCGCCGCGCCAGATGTTTGAGGGAAAACCCGCACCCGTCCAGACGATTGGGACCGACACCACAAATCCGATGCCCGGCGCAAGCGTATCCTCACGCCACGAGCCAGCAAACGATGCCGGTCGCGCCCATGATGAGTCGAGCGTGACCGTGAGCGTGAAGTTGGAGATGTTGTCGTTGCGGTCGCGAAATCCGAACTCGTGATCGAGCAGATAACCGCTGTCGGTCGGCACGAGGATATCGCGATACTCGTACTCAAGCACGTATGTGATGAGGGTGCTGTCGAACGGCGGATCATCTGGTAACCGACTGCGCCAACGGAGCGTGGTCGACTCACCCAATCCGTACTCGTCAACCTCTGCAAGATCACCCTCCCGCAGCTCAACTTCCGCGCCGGTGAGCGAATCGACGCGCAGCAGTCGCTTGAAGGTGAACCCTTGCCCGAAGCCAACCGTGAAAATGCGTTCACCACCGTTCCAGTCGCCGCTGAAGCGGATGGTTTGACGTTCGCGCACGAAGAGCGCGCCGGTACTGTCGAGGTGCGCCTGCACGTCGAACGCGGGCCAGTTCAGCGTGCGGTCCTGCGCGCTGATCATCTGCGGCACTCCGAGCAGTGCCAGCAGCACCGGCACGATGTATCGGCCAAGGCGGTCCAGTCGGAGCATCATGCCGGAAACATGCGCGCCGATCGCGGCGGCGTCCAATCGCCCCGGGGAGCCCGCCGCCAGTAGGATCAAACGGCTACCGCAGCGCCCCCCGCTCGTACTGCACCGGCCACGGCGCTTTCGCGCCCAGCGCGTGCGCGGCCAGCAGCGGCCAATGCGGATTGCGGAGCATCTCGCGCGCGAGCAACACCAGGTCCGCGTCATCGTCGCGCACGATCTGCTCGGCCTGTTCCGCCGTCGTGATCAAGCCGACGGCGGCGGTGGCGATTTTCGCGTCATGCTTCACCCGTCGAGCAAACGGTACCTGATAGCCAGGCGCGACCGGAATCTGCTGCGCCGGCGTCAGTCCGCCCGACGAACAATCCATCACATCGATTCCGATGTCTTGCAGCAGCGCGGATAATCGAACCGAATCGTCGATATCCCAACCACCGTCAGCCCAATCGGTGGCGGAGATCCGCACAAACACCGGCCACCCGTCCGGCCAGACTTCACGTACTGCGGCCGAAACCTCAACGGTGAGGCGAACACGATTCTCAAACGACCCGCCGTACGCGTCGTCGCGTTCATTCGAAAGCGGCGACAGGAACTGGTGCAGCAGATACCCGTGCGCGGCATGCAACTCGCACACCTGGAAGCCCGCCACTACTGCACGCGCTGCACTTTCGCGGAACCTGCTGATCACCTCGTGAATCTCAGCGATCGACATCGCGCGCGGAGGCGCATAGACGCTGCTGAACGGACGCGCGCTGGGCCCGACGACATCCCAGCCTCCGTCATTTTGTTGCACTGTTGCCTGCGGTTCCCACGGCCGCGCCATACTCGCCTTGCGGCCGGCGTGCGCGAGCTGAATCCCAACCGCCGCGCCCTGTGCCCGCACAAACGTGGTGAGGCGCTGCAGCTCGGCGATGTGCGCGTCGCGCCAGATGCCGAGATCGTGCGGGCTGATGCGTCCCTCGGGGGAGATCGCAGTCGCCTCGGTGAAGACCAGACCCGCACCACCGGTTGCGTACGCCCCCAGGTGCACGAGATGCCAGTCGTTGGCGAAGCCGTCAACGCTCGAGTACTGACACATCGGCGACACGCCGATGCGATTGCGCAGGGTGAGTGAACGCAGCGTCAGTGGAGTGAACAGCACGGACATACGGCAGCGTGATGGGGAACGTAGAGAAACGCCGTGCGCTGCTGTCCTACACCAGCCGCACGAGCTGCTTGCCGAAGTTGCGCCCTTTGAGCAACCCCAGGAACGCGTCCGGCGCACTGGACAGTCCCTCAGCGATGGACTCACGATACGTGAGCGTTCCCGCCGTCATCATCGCACCCAGTTCCTGCAGTGCGGCCGGCCAGCGATCGAGGTGTTCGCCGACAATGAATCCCTGCACCGTGAGACGCGATGCGAGAATCAATGCGGGGTGTGCCATTGGCAGCGGCTCGCCGTTGTAGCCCGCAATCATGCCGCACATGGCGATGCGTCCGAAGTCGTTCATGCGGAGCATGATCGCGTCAAGAATCATCCCGCCCACATTCTCGAAGTTGCCGTCGATGCCATCGGGACACGCCTGCTTGAGCGCACCGAGCAGCGATCGGAGATCGGGGTGCGCCTTGTAGTCAACGCACGCGTCAAATCCGAGTTCGTCCACCACGTACGCGCACTTTTCCGGACCACCGGCAATGCCAACGGCGCGGCAACCGCGGGCTTTGGCCAACTGTCCCACCACGCCACCCACCGCGCCGCTGGCGGCGCTGACGATGACCGTTTCACCGGCCTTCGGGGCGATGATATCAGTGAGCCCGAACCAGGCCGTGACACCCGTCATGCCCATCACACTGAGGTAGGCGGACAGTGGAATGTGCGTGGTGTCTACCGTGCGGAGCGCACCCGGTCTTGACGCGTCGATGACTGAGTATTGCTGCCAACCGCCCATGCCGGACACGTGATCTCCGGCGCGAAACTTTGGATGTCGGGACTCCACGACTTCACCAACCGTTCCACCACCCATGACGGCATCGAGTGCCTGCGGCGCCGTGTAACTCCGGCCCTCGTTCATTCGCCCGCGCATGTACGGATCGAGGCTCAGATAGTGATGACGGACAAGCACCTGGCCATCGACCAACGGCGACACGTCCTGTTCGACAAGTTGAAAATTCTTGCTCGACGGTTCTCCCGACGGCCGGGAGACGAGCAGAATTTGTTGATTGACGAGTGTCATGCGCGGACCCGATCAGAGGACAAAGACAACACCGTTGCGAGAGACGCCACAGCGCGAAAGATACATCATGTTCGCTGTACGACACTCGTCGATGAGCGCACACGCCCGCGAGACGGCGGCGTAAATTCGCGTCCCTGGGGTGGCGTGTCGGTCCCGTTCGGTACAGCGTTCGCGCATGCATTGTATCGAGCGACTTTCCGGACATATCAGCCACCGTACGCGCCGTCACCGACTTGGTGGCTGGTGTGCGTTCTGGGCCCTGACCGCCGCGCCCGCAGTGGCGCAGGCGCAGCCAACACCGGCAATTGCCGACTCGCCGGTGACGTTCGATGGGCGCGGCGTCACGGTGCGCGGCACCGACGGGATTACGGCGCTCACCGTGCGGTTCCGCGTGCAGCAGCTGTATTCCGTCTCGGCGGCCGACGCGTCGGGGCTGGAGGTCACCCGGACGCAGTTTGCCATTCGGAGAATGCGACTGCGTTTTGCGGGCACGATCCGCGACCCGCGACTCCGTGTCAATGTGCAGCTCTCGTTCGCGCGCAGCGATCTGGATCAGGAGAATACGGGCATCGCGAACGTATTGCGCGACGCAAACGTCTCATGGCAATTCACGCCACAGTTCGCCGCCACGATTGGTCAGGGCAAGTTGCCGGGCAATCGGCAGCGGCAAGTATCGTCGGCTGATTTGCAGTCGCCGGAGCGTTCGCCGGTGAATGCGTTGTTCACGGTAGACCGCGACGTAGGCCTGTTTCTGGCGTACGCGCGGGACCTTGGGCGTGCGCGCGTCGTGTGGCGCGGCGCGCTCAGCAGCGGCGAAGGGCGGAATCCCGCGACGGGCGATGGCGGTGTGGCGGTAACGTCGCGGGTCGACTTCCTGCCGTTTGGGGCCTTTACGAACGGTGGTGACTACATCGAAGGAGACCAGGCACGCGAGCCGTCGCTCAAATTGTCGCTGGGCGGCGCGGTCTCCAGGAATGATCGGGCGATCCGCACGGGTGGACAACTCGGCCCGTTGCTGGCAGCGCCGCAAGGCATGACGACGTACTTCGCCGACGCACTGCTCAAGCGCCGCGGCGTTGCGGTGGCGGCCGAGTACGCGCATCGCGTCTCCCCCTTTCCGGTATTGCCGGTCGCGACGGCCACGAGATTCGTGTATGCGGGGCAGGGGCTCTCGGTGCAGGCCAGCTGGTTGCTCCCCCGTTCATCGTGGGAGCCCATGCTGCGCGTGACCACGGTGACGCCGGCGCTGGCGATTCAGTCGCTGGCCAGGGTTGAGTCGCTGGCCGAACAGTCGGTGGGGCTGACACGCTATGTGCAGGGCCACCGCGTCAAGATCAATACCGAACTGCTGCATAGCCGATTTTCCCAGCGTCCACTCGGCATGCATCGGAGTGAGTGGACGCTGCGGATGGGCACTGAAGTGGGAATTTAGCACCGCGCGACGCGTCACGGATCAGGACTCCAGCGCGACGCGTCGTGGCGAGTGCGCCTTGCGACGCCCGGCTTCGCATATGGCGAGTCCGTCTTCCACATGCGGGACGAAGTGCGCCACGACCTCGTTGACGTCTCCGGGGAAGGCGTCGTACGGCAACTCGAGATTGCACATGCGATGCAGAATCGCGTCCTGTTGGATGCGATCGTCGTCGCTGCGCACGTGCCCGCGAATGGTGGGCAAACGTCCCTCGCTCACCCGCTCGCGCGAACCGGTCAAGCCGGGTTCATTCTGTGCAAAATGACCTGCCACATCGGTGGGACAAGGGCAGGCAAGCGCTGAAATGAAGACGTGATGACCGTGCAGTACCTGCTCAACCGCGTGCCCGTGCCACATGGTGGGCCACCCATCGAGCTCGACATCGACTGGGCCTGCGGTGCCAAAACGGTGAAGGCGATCGAGGACTTTCAGGCGCGGTGGTTCGCGTTCAAGGACGGTCGGGTTGATCCACAGGGGAAGACCATGGGCGCCCTGCTGGCCTACGATCCGGCGCCGCATCAGCCTCTGCCGCCGCCCGGCGGGACCGACATCAAAAACGCCGGACATGCGCCGTCTGGCATCGGCGGGTGATCGGGTACACTGGGCAGCGCATCGGGCCGCGTGAGGCTTGGAGACGGCGTGTCCGGCCGCTGCTGTACCTGTTTCGCACCAGCACGCGCCGCTACATCGACGGGGCAATTGGTGGGAGCGGCGCCGACTACGTCAACCAGAGCGATGCGCCCAATCTCATTGCAAGTGTGAGGCGGGGGCGCGTGACGTATGTCAGTGCCTGCCCGATCGCCAGTGGCGACGAGTTGCTGGTCGACTATCGACTCGGCGGCGACTTACCGTCCATTCCCTGCCACTGTGGTGCCGTCGTGTGTCGTGGCTCCCTCAACCTCGTCCTGCCAGATGGCCCCCCGACATCGTGATTCGATTTCGTCTATCTTTCCACAGGCCGGCAGACGCCGGACTCGTTCGCAACCCCATCGTGTGATCGTACCGATCGGAGGCGCGTCGTAGCGCGGTCACGCAGTGCTGACCGACGCGTTCCCGATTTGGAGTTGGTATGAAGCGCGTGATAGTGATTGGGGCCGGGGCCGCCGGATCGATGGCGGCCATCTTTGCGGCCAAGGGTGGGGCCGACACGCTGCTCGTGGAGCGTACACGCGATGGTGGGCGCAAGATTCTCATCAGTGGTGGCGGGCGGTGCAATGTGCTGCCGGCCCGCGTTGATGAATCGCGTTTCGTCACGGATTCTTCGCCGAATCTGTTGCGCAAGATGGTGCGCGCCTGGCCGTTAGCGGAACAGCGGGTGTTCTTCGAAGAAACGCTCGGTATTCCGCTCGAAGAAGAAGTCGAATCCGCGAAGCTCTTTCCCGCGTCACACCGGGCGCGCGATGTGCGTGATGGATTGCTCGAGTACGCAGGTGCGCAGGGTGTGCGCCTGCGCATGGAGACATCGGTCACCGGTCTCGTGGCCAGGGATGGCGGTTGGGAAGTCGCCGTGAACAATGGTCCGCCGCTCATGGCCGACGCGGTGATCATCGCCACGGGTGGGCTCTCGGTCCCGAACACCGGCAGCGACGGTGTCGGTCTGCAGCTGCTGGCGCGCATGGGGCACATCATGCATCCCACCTACGCGGCGCTCACACCGCTGCGCACGAATGCAGCGGCGTTCAACGCGCTCTCGGGTGTGTCACTCACGGTGGCGCTGACGGCCCGCAGTGATGGTCACGCGGCACAGGCGAGCGGTGGGTTTCTGTTTACGCATCATGGGTACAGCGGTCCGTCGGTGCTCAATGTGTCACACGTGGCCGTGCGGGCCCGCGCCGGCCACACATCGAACGCGCGCGTGCAGGTGCAATGGACACCATGGGGTGACGCCGAGTGGGAAGAGGCGCTCAAGCCGCACGGCGGGCGAACGGTGACGGGCGCCTTGCGCGCGCAGCTGCCCGATCGCCTCGCCACCGTGTTGTTGCAGGACGCGGGCGTCGACGCCACGCGATTGTTGTCCGAACTGCGTCGCGATGAACGTCGCCGACTCATCGATACGCTGGTGCGCGGCGAGCTGCCGTGGAATGGCGACGAAGGCT
Source organism: Gemmatimonadales bacterium (assembly GCA_038203795.1). GTDB lineage: Bacteria > Gemmatimonadota > Gemmatimonadetes > Gemmatimonadales > Gemmatimonadaceae > JAABRT01. The sequence goes on along the minus strand of JBBRDP010000009.1, from coordinate 27,269 downwards.
ACAAGAAGGCCGAAGTGACCGGCGGTGGCGTGGCGCTGAGCGAAGTGCATGCGAAAACCATGGAGAGCAAGCGGCAGCCCGGTCTGTATCTATGCGGTGAAGTGCTCGATGCGTTCGGTCCGATCGGTGGCTACAACTTTCTCTGGGCGTGGGCCACGGGACGCTCGGCCGGCATGGCCGCTGCGACGGCCGTGGCGACCTCTGAACCCTCAACGCTCTAGCCCGTGGCGCTCACTTCCACGATGTACGTGCTCGACATCGCGCTGTCGCACGTCGATCGCAATGTGTACGAAGCGCTCGCGCTGCGCGTACCGATGCATCCGTCAGAATCGGCCGAGTATTTCGTGGCGCGCGTGCTCGCGTATTGCCTGGAGTACACCGACGGCATCGTGTTCTCGCGCGGTGTGTCAGACGCCGACGAGCCCACGCTCGCGGTGCGCGATCTCACGGGAGCGCTCACGGCGTGGATTGAAATCGGCGCGCCCGATGCGGCGCGCGTGCACAAAGCGAGCAAGGCCGCACCGCGCGTGTCGATCTACACGCACAAAGATCCGGTCGCGGTGCGCCGCGCGTTTGTGGGAGAGCGCATCCACCGGGCGGAGTCCATCACGTTGCACGCCATCGATCGGGAGTTGATCGATGAAATTGTGGCGCGGTTGGATCGACGGTTGAAGCTTGAGATCACGGTGACGGACGGCACGCTGTACGTCACGATTGGCGGGACAGTGCTGACGGGTGATGTCGTGCCGTATGCGCTCACGGACGCATGACGGCTGCGTGCGTCGCTAACGCCGCAGGTGTGGAGCGGTCGCGCTGTCACTCTCACTGGTGATTTCGCGGCCGCCCACAAACGCTCGTACGCCGGCGTTGGTGTCGTTGAGCAACAGCAACGCGTCGGGACGACCGTACTGCTTCATGAGATCGTGCATCATTGGTGCTTCGCCGCCCCAGGGATAGCCGAACACCACATCGAAGCTGTCGAGCGGCTGTCCCAACTGCAGGTAGCCAGACGGACCCGTGCCGAGCGTTCCAGTGCGCGCGTCGCCATCGCTGGTTTGCCAGCGATAGCCGGAGGGAAGAAAACTGCCGGCGACAAACTTCGCGTTCGAATCGAAGCGTGTCGCCAGCGCGCGCGCGGTTTGTACGAGCGACGCATCGAGTTCGATGCCGCACGCGTCGAACCCGAGCAAATCGGCCATGATGGTGATCACACCAGAGGCGGATCCCCATTCCAGGAAGCGCTGACCGGGAGCGCGATACTGCTGCAGCGCGCGTCGCACGATGAAATAGTCGGTTGCGACGAAGGGGTGGAATCCGTGATCGCGGACGTCAGATTCGAACCGCTCCCAGATATCCCAGCCTTCAGCGCACAACGCGTCAAGTCGCACGTTCAGGGCGTCGTCGTCATCGGGTGTGTGCACCATGGTCCCTCCTCATCTCGTCGCCGGTGGCGCATCGCGAAGGCGAGGCGCGCACCGATGGCTCCCTCAATATGGCATGCACCAGCCGCCGGGCAACAATGACGGCTGGCACGCGCTCCGAGTACGGGCCTTGGCCATCATACAGGCTGAGATCGCTACTACGACCGCCCGCGCGTCGTGCGCCCTCTCGTTCTTACCTCGAGCGACACGGCGCGGCATTGGCCGTTCGCGGGGCACGCGCGCAACCGTAGCGTGCCGTTCACCGGCCGCGTCAGCGTAACACGCGCCGACGGTGCGTCGAGAAAATAGAGGCTATCAGGCGTGAGGGCTCGCGCCTCAAACACAATGCGCCCGCCCGATTCACGCTCCAACGTGGGAGGGACGCCGGCTTCAATGCGCGAGCCCTCCGTGGGCTCCAGCACCAATGTGCGGATGTGCGCTGAGTCGTGCGCGGCGAGCACCACGAGTGAGTGGCGCACGAGAACGTTGTCCACCTCGGCGGCACAAGCCCAGCCGGTGGTGATACACAGGCCGAGCAGAAGGACGGCGCGACGGCCGCGAGGCGTTCGTTCGAAGATCACGACGGACAAACCGTGTGGTGAGGCGAGAAATGCAACGGCGGCCCGGTGAGGCGCCGCACGTCGCGATAGTTCTTGCCGAACAGTAGCACCGTGCGGCCTCGATGTCGGTTCGCCGGTCCCGGTATGCAGGAAAAACCCGCGCAGGAGATCGCGAACGCTATCGTGGCGTACCTCGCAGATCCCGCACCAGTGTGAGCAACTGTCGGCTCGCCTGTCGCCCCCCGGGAATCAGCAGCCACGCCAACGCATAGAGCGCTCCGTATAAGGCGGCGCGCACGATCAGCGTCCCGACACCGGCATCGGCCGGGAGCGACGAGGTGGTCGTGACCAGCAGGATCACCGTGCACAGCACGGCGGCGGCGGGCCTCGCCACGGCACTCCAGATATCAACCGCCCGCACGTCGGAATCAACAGTGCCGTTCCACACGGCGACTGGTGCGAGGCACGAGTTCGCGATGAGCACGGCCCAGGCGACGCCCAAGGGCCCCTGCTGCGCGCCCACAAGCACCGCTGTCACCAGCGAACCCATGTGCAACACGGCAAAACGCAGCTGTCGTTTGGTGGTTCCGGTCACGAGATGCACAATGCGCGCGAGCTTGATCACACTGTTGGCCGCTGCCGCGCCGCACAGAACGCGCAGAAACGGCACTGCCTCATCCCACTGGTTACCCAAAAGTGTTCGCACGACTATCCCGGATTCGAGCGCCAGGAATCCCAGCAGCGGCACGACGACGGCCATCGGCGGCATCAGTACGCGCGCGACCGCGGCGCCGAGTGACGCGCCGGTACGTCGCGCACGATTGAGCGTCGCCAGTATCACATTGTTGAGCGGTCCAAACACCTGCTCAAAGGCAAGTTGTGACCAGCGTGACGCGCTGTCGTACAGCCCCAGCACCGAGGGTCCGGCAGAGAGTCCGACCACCACGCGATCGGCAATGCGGCCGGTGAAGGTGATCAGCTGTGACAGCGTGACGTGTCGACCATAGGCGAAGAGGGCTCGCGCGGATTCACGGGACGCGTCGCCGGCAGCGTGCAGATTGGCCGAACGTCCCAATGGTCCACTGCCGAGTCGCAGCAACGCCGCGCGCATCGCCAGGTACGTCACGTACTGGGTCACGAGCGCCCAATATCCCGCCCCGCGAACCGCCAACAGGAGCGCGAGTGAGACGCTGATGGTCAGTGCGCCCAGGTCGGCGCGCGCAATCGGCGCGAATCGCAGTTGACGTACCAGCCGAGCCTCCCAGACAGCCGGCAGCCCGATGCAAAACACACCGACCGATACCGCGAGCGTAATCGGGACGAGCTGCGGTTCGCCATACGCCATCGAGAGGGGAACCGACACCAGCATCACGAGCAGCGCCATCGCGCCGCTGGCCAGCACCAGCGCCCGCCAAACCCGCTGCATTCGCGCGTCATCCCAATCACGTTGGTGCACAAGCGCCTGATTCAGGCCGAAACCGCCGACGCTCTCAACCAGCGCCGTGACGGTGGACACCATGGCGTACAAGCCGAAGTCGGTTGGCGTAAGCAGCCGCGCCAACAGCATACCAGTGCCAATCATGATGAGGAGACGAACGCCGGCCGCGCTGAGCTGCAGGGCACCGGCACGCGTCGCATCACCCGGGGTCGGGTGCTGCGATGCATCGACGGGCCCGACGGCGTTTCTGTCGACCGACGCGGGCTCAGGGGGAGACAAGGGCGCATCCACGCGTGCAACTTACGTTCGTGGCAACCGCTTCGGCTCGTCAGACCTTTCCCCTACGCCGCTCATGACGCCGCTCAACATCGGACTGCTGGGGTACGGGCGCATCGCGGAGTTGGTGCATGTGCCGGTGCTGATGGGACTGCCCGACGCGAAGCTTTGCGCAGTCGCGGAGCTCGATCCGGTGCGGCGCGCGCAGGCGGAGCGCGCGACGGGAGCGACAGGCTATGCGTCGGTTGAGGCGCTGTTGTCAGCCCGCGCCGTCGACGCGGTCGTGATCTGTCTGTCCACGCCGGAACACGCGGAGGCGGCGATCGCGGCGTTTGCCGCAGGATTGCACGTCTACGTGGAGAAACCCATCGCGACGTCGGCGCTCGATGCCGCCCGCGTGCTCGCCGCCTGGCGGGCAGCCGGTACGGTTGGCATGTCCGGCCTCAATTTTCGCTTCAGCCCACGATACGAGGAACTGCGAGCGCTGATCGCTCAGGGTGCACTGGGGCGTATCGTCTCTGCGCGCAGTGTGATGACATCGGCGCCACGTGCGTTACCGCCCTGGAAGCAACGTCGCGCAACGGGCGGCGGCGCGCTGCTCGATCTCGCATCGCACCACGTAGACATGGTACGCTTTCTGTTCGACGAACCGATGGTGTCGGTGCAGTCCCAGCTGCGTGCCGTCAATACGGAAGCCGATACCGCATCGCTGCAGGGCGCCACTCGCTCCGGCGTGCTGTATCAGGGCACCTTCTCACTGGCGGCGCCGGAGTCGCATGAATTCGAAGTGATCGGTGATGCGGCTACCGCGTCGTACAATCGGTCGCTGGACCGCGCTGTGCGGGTGCTGCCGGTGCATGGTGCGCATACACGAGTGAGACGACTGCGTCGTGCCCTCGACGCGGTGCACCCGGCCACGCTCCTTCGCGGGGGGCAGCCCGAAGTGTCGTTTGCGCGCGCGCTTGCGGCGTTCGTCCACGCCGCGTGTTCCGGAACGCCCGCGTCGCCCTCGCTCGAGGACGGCGCGATGAGTCTGCACGTGATCCTCGCCGCCGAAGACTCGGCGCGCGATGGCCGGCGTCATGACGTCACCGCTGTTGCACCGGTTGGTGCGATCGGATGAAGGTGCTGTTACTGCATGACTACGGTACGGCAACCGGTGGGGCGGAGTTACAGATGCTCGCACTGCGCCGTGGCCTGCGCGAGCGTGGGCATGAGGTGCGCCTCTTCACGAGCCGGGCCACGTACGTTCCAGCCGATGTGTTGGCCGACGAGCATTGCTTCGGCGTGGTCAACACGCGATTGCAGGTGCTCACACAAACCGTGAATCTGTCGGCGGTGTCGGGGCTGCGACGCGTGATGCGCGAGTTTGTTCCCGATGTGGTGCACGCGCGGATGATCATGTATCAGCTGTCGCCGGCCATCCTGCCGCTGCTGCGTGGCACACCTGCGATCTATCAGGCCGCTACCTACAAGTCGGTGTGTCTGACGGGAACACGCGTCTTGCCGGACGGCCGCGCGTGCCGGCACATCGCGGGGCGCGTGTGTTTGCGGGAGCGCTGCGTCACGCCGCAGAGCTGGGCCGTGTTGATGCTGCAGCGCGCGCTGTGGCAGCGTGGCCGACACGTCTTCTCACGCGTGGTGGCGCTGAGTCAGGCAATGAAAATTGAGCTTGAGATCGGTGGACTCACGCCTGTGCACGTGATGCACAACGGGGTTCCCGAACGACCCATGCGCGCGCCGCTCTCAGGCCCGCCTCGTTTGGTATTCGCTGGTCGCCTCGCGCCGGAGAAGGGTGTAGACCGGCTGCTGCGCGTGTTCGCGCATGTCCGCGAAGCGCTCCCGGATGCGGTCCTGGACATTCTGGGTGATGGACCGCTGCGGCCGTCGCTCGAAACGCTGGCGGCTGCACTCGGCGTGTCGTCCGCCGTGCGATTCCATGGGCACCTCATGCGCGACGCCATGGAAGCCGTGTGCGATCGCGCCTGGGTGCAAGCGGTGCCGTCACAGTGGGCCGAGCCGTTTGGCAACGTATCGACGGAGGCCATGATGCGTGGGACGGCCGTCCTGGCCAGCGATGTCGGTGGGCAGCGTGATATCGTGAATCATGAGGTGACCGGATTGCTGCTGCCACCGCACGATGACGAGGTGTGGCGCACGGCGCTGGTGCGGGTGCTCTCCAATCGTGATCTGGCTGAAGCGCTGGGGGCAGCCGGCCGCCAGCGCGCGCTCCAGCTGTTCAGCGAAACGGCGAGCCTTGATCGGTGGGAATCCATGTATCATGAAGTCATCTCGGAATGTGCTCGTCGAGAGAGTCCAGCGACCCCGTCCCCAGAATGAACGGAACCGTCAAACTCGTCAGGGCTGCGCCGCTCGACGCGCCCGCCAGCATCAGCGTGGTGGTGGTCACTCCCAACCGCTTCGCGAACATTCGCCGTACCGTTCGTCATCTGCGGGCGCAGACGATTCGCGACCGAATCGAGCTGATCGTGGTGGCGCGGGCGCATGACGCGTTGTCTGACGCGGCACCGCACGAGCTCGAGGGCTTTCACTCCGTGCAGGTGCTGGCGATTGGGGCGATTGATGACGTGGACAAGTCGGCCGCCGATGGAGTGCGCCGGGCACACGCCGACGTCGTGGCCACTATCGAGGATCATGCGTTCGCAGAAGCGGACTGGGCCGAGGCGATGCTGGCGGCCCACGAGGGGCCCTGGGTTGCGGTGGCCAGTACCATGGTGAATGCCAATCCGAAACGGCGGTTGAGTTGGTGTAACCTGTTGGTGGCATACGGCCCCTCGGTCGAACCGACGATCGAAGGGGAGCGAACGGCGATCCCCGGGCACAACGTTTCGTTCAAGCGCGCGGCGCTCGCGCCCTTCGGTGACGCGCTGGGCGATCGATTCACGCGAGAAGGCGGCTTGCTCGACGCGCTGCGCGCGAACGGGGGTCGTTTTTTCTTATCGGAACGCGCCCGGGTGCATCACATCAATCCGTCCACCTGGGCAGCCACCGCCGAGGTACGCATCAATGCGGGCCGACTGTACGGCGCACGCCGGGCACAGGCGGCGCGATGGAGTGCGGTGCGACGCTTGCTGTACACGGTTGCGGGACCGCTCATCCCGTTTGTGCGTTATTCGCGCGTGACGAATGAGCTCTTTGGCGACGGACGACGGGCCCGCCTGGCCAAGCGTGTTGCGCCGGCGGTGTTCGGTGGTCTCGTGCTCGATGCCATTGGACAGATGGCGGGGTACGCGCTCGGGGAAGGCAACAGCCGTCATGTGCTCACGCACTTCGAGATCGATCGCTTGCAGCACATTCCCGCTGATGAGCGCCGGGAGTTCGAGGAGTCGCAGGCGTGACGCGCCGCATCGAGTGGCCGCTGTTGCTGGTGCTGGTTGCGTTGCTGTTCAATGCCATCTGGCTCTGGCCTGAACTGCAAACCGGTGCACCGAGTCAGAGCGACACCGCCTTTCATGCGCTGATGATCACGCAGGCCAGCGCTGCGCTCACTGCGGGTAGCAGCGTGGTGGATTTCTGGATTCCGCAGTTCGGATTCGGCTATCCGCAGTTCCTGTACTACCAACACTTGCCGCATCTGATTGTCGTTGGCGTGCATCGCCTGCTCGGCGGGAACGTTGAGCTGCTGAGTGTGTTTCACGCGGTGCGCTGGCTGCTGTTGGTCACGTTTCCGCTCACGGTGTACTGGTCGGCGCGTCGTCTCGATCTGAGCGCGCGTGAGGCGGCCGTTGCGGCAGCGGCTTCATCGCTGCTCTCGGGCGACGCCCGCTTTGGCTTTGAATACAACAGTTATGTGTGGCGCGGATTTGGCCTGTACACACAGCTGTGGGCCATGCATCTGTCGTTCATCGCGGCGGCGAGCGTCTACCGCCTGATGCGCGACGGGACCGGTTATCTGCGGAGCATTGTGGTACTCACGGTGCTGGCGCTTTCACAGTTGCTGTACGCGTACATGATCGCGCTCACCTCAGTGATGCTGCTGTTGCTCGGTGGTGCGCCCCGTCGCTGGCCGGTGCGCGCGGCGCGCCTGGGGATGGTCGGCGCGCTGTCGCTGCTGGCCACCAGTTACATGACCGTTCCGTTCCTCTCACTCAATGCGTATCTCAGCACGTTCCCGAGTCTCCCCGGTGCAACCGGTGGATTGAGTGCCATGTCAGCGGGATGGGCGACTACGACGCTGCTCGATCATCAGCGATGGCCGGTGCTGACAGTGTTGTTGATCCTCGGACTCGCCGTCGCAGCGTGGCAGGTGGCGCATGAGCGGTCGCGCAACAAGGTCATACTGCTGGGTGGATTCCTGCTCTGGATGCTGCTCTGTTTCGGCGGCGATGCGGCGACGTCGATGATGCGATGGCTCGGCTTGTATGGCGCGGACGTGTCGTACCGTTTCATCGGGGGCGTGGAGCTGTTCGCGATTCTGCTCATGGGTGTGGGCGGAGGATGGCTCTGGGATCGCATCGCCAGCGCTTCGTTCATCTCCGGATGGTCGAGCAGCGCCGGTTGGCGCGTTGGGGGGGGCGCAGCGGTTGGTGGCGTGCTGGTGCTGCTCTGGTTGACACCCGCCTTCGTGGAACGCGCCGACTACTATCGCACCAACGCGCGTTGGATCACCGAGACCCGCACGGCGCTGCGAGACAACATCGATCTGCAAGGGCTGTTGTCGACGATCGCGCAGGAGGACGGCGGCCGCGTGTACGCGGGGCGCACCAACAACTGGGGCGCGAACCTGCGGGTGGGACCGATCATCCGTGTCACTGATGTGATCAAATCGCGCGCCATGCCAGCGCTGGTTCCTCCGTATCAGGGATTGTCGCTCAATGCAGACATGGCGTGGCAGTTCGATGATGGCAACGCGACGCACTACGATCTGTTCGACGTGCGATACGCGATGGTACCATCCGACGCGCAGGTGCCGGCCTTTTTGCAACCGTTTCTCGCCACCACCGAGTATTCCGTCGTGCGTGCGCACACGACAGGTGCGTCGATGTGGGTGTCACTGAGTGCCCGACGTGATGTCTCCTCGCAGCTGGAGCTGATGATCGGCAATCGCGAATGGTTGCACAGTGATGCACCGGCGCGTCGTTCGGTGATTCGCTGGGACTATGGCAACACCGGAACGGGTGCGTCAACATCCGATGCCGCCTCGCGCTGCCCGCAGACAGGGACGCTCGTCGACGGGTATATCGGTTTCGACTCGATGGTGGTGCGTACCCGATGCAACGACGCGGGCACGATGATGTTCAAGTCCTCCTATCATCCCAATTGGCGCGTCTCAGTGGACGGCAGTCGAGTGCCGACGTTCATGGTGTCGCCATCGTTTCTGGCCGCTGACGTTCCGGCGGGCGACCATGTGGTCAAGGCCGAGTATGTGCCCACCGCTGGAAAACACGCGTTGCTGTTGATGGGTGTTGTGGTGCTGCTGTTCACCGTGTTCACGCGTAACGCGCTGGATCGGGTGCCGCGCTGGCTGATGCGCCGCCTGGGTGTTTCGGGCGACTAGCGTCGCGCGCGCACGTGGATGGATTCGCCCGTGTGGATTACACCGGGCGCGCGGTGCGTGGCGTTCATCCCGAACATCACCCCGCCACCGTCTCCCCGACGGTATGTGGCGAGCGTGCGCAGCGGTTCGACGCCGCGTTCGAGCGTGCGTGGGTTGATGGTGGTAAACACGCAGCGGGAGCACGGCGAGCCCACGCCGATTTCCACGCCACCCACCGCGATGAGTGACCACGTATCTTCGTCGTGCGCGGCGGTTCCCGCGATCAACACGTTGGGCCGGAATCGCTCTACGCCAACGGGTGTCTCCCCTGCGTGCACAAGTCGCTCGTTGAGGGCGTCAATGCTGCGCTGTGAGAGCAACAACAGCGGCGCACCATCAGTGACGGACACGGTGCGCGTGCCTGCGTCGATCGGACCGGAGTACTTCGGCGCCAGCGGGCGACGGGATTCAGGTGCAAGATGCAGCAAGCGACACGGCGCGCCGATCGCGTTGCTGCACCACGCTGCGGCGAGGTCGCCGGCATCGGCCATCTCGAGGGTATCATCCCAGCATCGCACCGTGCCCAGTGGCACGTGAGCGTCCGCGTGCGACACCGTGAGCGTGTCGAGGCCGTCCGCCCGTAGCGTGAGCGGACCATCGGCTACGATCGCGCCGTCTCGCATCGGTAACGATGCCTCAACGCGCGTGAGGGCGATGGCACTTCGCGGTGTGATCAGCGTCCCATCGAGGTCTGCCAGCATCCAACGCCGATCGCCGAGCGCACCAAGTGCGTCGAGCGGCATGGAGCGCACCGCGACGGGGGCCGCCCCCTTGAGCGGATGGACGAACAACGCAGCGACCGTTGGTGTAGTTTGCATGAAAGGCGTCTGGGGGTCGTGGCGTCGCGTGGGCAGCTGGATGCATACGGAGGGGCGCATGTCGCACACAACTCCCGATGCGACCCCGGATCATACCGCAGGGGACGGGATCGTGCCGCACGGAGCGCCGCAGCCCGTGCGGTTGGCGGGGGTGTCGCCGGTGCCGCAGGCGGTGCCGCAGGTGGTGCCGTCACCGGTGCCGTCACCGGTGCCGTCACCGGTGCCGACGGAGTCCACGAGTGGAAGACATAGGTCGTCAGGCCGTTGGCGGCTTCGTGCGCGCGTGGCGTGGGCGGTGACGAGCATTCTCGCGACCGAGTGCATTGTGCTGGGCTTGGCCGTATTGCCCGCAGTGTCCTTGTGGACGTGGTTGTACAACTGGTCGGCAATGCCCGAATGGACACGCGTCCTGGCCATGGCCATGGCGTTTGTGCCCGCCTACATCGTGTTCGCACTGGCTGTCGCGCTCCTGTCGGCGCTCGTCGTGCGCGCCTACGGCTGGCGGACGACCACTGGGCTGGACGAGCCGCTCGCCGACATGAGCTGGCCCGTGCTCAACTGGGGGCGATATCTCATGACGATTCATGTGGTGCGTGTCTTCAGCGGGCCGGTGTTTCGTTCGACGCCGCTATGGGTGATGTACCTTCGCGTCAATGGTGCACGCATTGGGCGTGGCGTCTGGGTGAACAGTCTCAAACTCATGGATCACAGTCTGCTTGAGTTCGGCGATCAGGTGGTGATTGGCTCGGACGCGAGTGTGTCCGGGCACATCATTGAGCACGGACGGCTCAGGACGGCGCCGGTGCGACTGGGCGATCGCGTGACGGTCGGGATCGGTAGCGTGGTAGGCATCGGCACCACGGTGGGAGAGGACACGCAGATTGGCGCGCTGAGCGTGGTGCCCAAGCACTCGGTGCTGGAGCCGAACGCGACGTACGCGGGGACGCCAGTGCGTCGGATTGATGTGGAGGGGAACGGTGAACCGCCGACGGCTACTGGCGTCCTGGCTTGTGCGTCACCAGCGCCGCCTGCACACTGACATACTCACCGACATTCTCCATGGTCAGCAAACCTACGAGCGCGCCGCGTGCGAGCACGGGCATGCTGCGGATCGGAGTGCCCTGCATACGCTGCAGCGCCTCGGCAAGCGGCTCGTTCGCGTCGGCCTGCGGCACATCGCGCTGCATCGCGTCGATCACGCGCAGATGTTGCGTGTTGCGCGCGAGCGCTGTAAGCAGTGCCTGTCGGGTCAGCACGCCCAGCACGCGACCCTCGTCGGCCACCGGAAAATCCTGCTGACTGCCAGCCAGCAGCAACTCTACCGCGTGTGACAACGAATCGCTCGGCGACAGTGTGCGAAAGTCAGTGATCATGGCCTGTGTCACGGTCACGCCGTCGAGTGCGCCCTTGGTTTGTGCCGCCAGCGATTCCTGAGACGCGCCGATCCAGACAAACACGGCAATCAACATGAGAAACGGATTCGTAAAAAATCCGGCCACGGCGAAGAGCGCGGCGAAGAGTTTGCCCACGGTCGCGGCGCGTGCGGTGGCGCGCGCGTAGTCCATGCGCATCGCGAGCAGCGCGCGCAACACGCGTCCTCCGTCCATCGGGAACGCGGGCAACATGTTGAAGACGATCAACATGATGTTGACCACGAGCAGTCGTTCAAAGAACCCGGGCCCCACCAATCCGGACTCGGCGGCCCCGAGCGATTCCATCGAGATACTCCGACCGGCAGCCGCCAACCCAGCCACCAGCACAACCGCGATCACCACGTTGACGGCCGGCCCCGCCAGCGCGACGAGCAACTCCTGCGCGGGTTTGTCGGGCATACGCTCCAGTCGCGCCACGCCGCCAATCGGCAGCAGCGTGATGTCGCGCGTGCGAACGCCGAATCGCCGCGCCGTGAGCGCGTGCCCGAACTCGTGCAACAGCACACACAAGAACAGCGCCAGCACGAACCCCACACCACTCAGTGCGTCGGACACACTTTGTTCGGCTGAGTAAAGCGACAGTCCGATCCAGATCAGCAACGCGATGAACGTGATGTGGATCTGGACGCGAATACCGGCAAACCGACCGATCGACAAGGACCACTTCATGGCAGCTCATAGCTGAAGACGGGCACAGATCAGCGGGGTGCGCAACGCGACGCGTTGCCACCACCACGTAGGAAAGATAGAACAAATCGACGGCCACGTTTTGATGGACGGACCACACGACTCGCGGTTACTACCTGTGGAGGATATGCTTCTCGTATGCGCCGCACACAGTGGACGGATATTCGCGGGTGAAACGCCGCACCTTCGTGATCGGCGGACTCAGCGCTGGTGGCGCGTTGCTGCTTGGGTGGAGTGTGCTGCCTCCGCGCCAACGGCTGCGCCGATCCTCACCCGAACCACGGAGCGACGGTCGACTGGCGCTCAATGGCTGGGTCGCCATCGGTGCCGACGATCGGGTCACCGTGATCGTGCCCAAAGCCGAGATGGGGCAGGGAGTGCACACCGCGCTGGCCATGATGCTGGCCGAAGAGCTCGAGTGTGCCTGGGAGCAGGTGCGCGTGGAGCAGAGCCCGATTGATCCGATCTATGCCAATCTGACGGTGGGGCGCGATGCCTTGCCGTTTCACCCCGACGAATCGAACGCAATAACCCGGGTCGCGGCGTGGTACAGTGACAAACTGCTGCGCAACGTGGGGCTGATGATCACGGGCGGTTCCACCAGCGTGCGTGATTTGTGGAACCCGTTGCGTGACGCCGGCGCATTGGCGCGCGCCACGTTGGTCAACGCTGCCGCAGCGGAGTGGGGCGTTGCGCACGACCAGTGCCGCGTGGACGGAGGCCTAATTCGCGCCGGCGACCGTGCGATGCGTTTCGGTGAACTGGTGGCGAGTGGGCGCACACTCGTGCCGGCCACGCAATGGGTGCTCAAGGATGCGTCAGCGTATCGTCTCATCGGTACGCCCCGCATTCGGCTCGATGCGGCGGCCAAGAGCGACGGCCGTGCGGTATTCGGCATCGATGTGCGTCCCGAGGGGATCGAGTACGCTGCCGTCACGATGTCACCCACGATTGGCGGACGTGTTCGCGAATTCGATGCGGCGGCGGCCCTGACGATTGGTGGCGTACGCCAGGTGGTCGAGCTGACCGGGCGAAACGGTGGTGCAACGGGCGTCGCGGTGATTGCCGAGCGATGGAGCGTCGCGACGCAGGCACTCAGCGCACTGCATGTGCAGTGGGACGCTGGTCCGCACGCCACGCTCTCGTCACGGGAGGTGCGCGATACACTTCGCACGCGCGCGGCGGAGCGTGGAGGTCGTACGTTCCGGCGCGTGGGGGATGTGGACGAGGCTTTCGCCACTGCATCGACGGTTGTTGACGCGACGTACGATGTGCCGTATCTCGCGCACACGACGATGGAGCCGCCGAACTGCACGATTCTCGCGCGTGCTGACGGCGCCGAAATGTGGGTTGGGACGCAGGTCCCGACGCAGGCACGTTCAGCGGTGTCCGATGTACTCGGCGTGCCGGTCGAATCGGTGCACGTGCACGTGCAGTTGCTGGGCGGAGGGTTTGGACGGCGTCTCGAGCTGGACTTCATCGGTCAGGCCGCAGAAATAGCGCGTGCGCGCGCCGGCGTGCCGGTGCAGGTGATCTGGACGCGCGAGAACGATGTGCAGCACGATTTCTACCGTCCGGCGTGCGCGTCGGTCCTGCGCGGTGGGCTGGACGCGGCCGGTCGCGTCGTGGCGCTGCACGCGGTAGCCGCGAGTCAACCGCTGGTGCCAGCATACGGGTCGCGGAATGGCGTGGCACTGGCGCGACTCGATGTGCACAAATCTTCGGTTGAAGGACTGTTTGATCAACCGTATGCATTTCCCGCCATGCGCGTGTCGCACCATGCGGTCACGCTGCCGGTGCCCGTTGGCTACTGGCGAGCCGTCGGTCATTCGCACAATGCGTTTTTTCTCGAGAGCTTCATCGACGAGCTGGCGTTCGCCGCGCAGCACGATCCCATTGAGTTCCGCGCGGCGTTGCTGTCGCATCATCCGCGCGCGCTTCGAGTCCTCGAGCTGGTTGCTGAACAAGCCGGGTGGCGTACATCACCGACGCTCGCAGCTGACGGTGCGCGCGTCGCCCGCGGCGTCGCGCTGCACCGGTCGTTCGGGTCGATCTGTGCGCAGGTGGCCGAGGTCTCGCTCTCAGCCACTCGTGAGATACGGGTGCATCGTGTGATCTGCGCGGTGGATTGCGGGATCGCGATCAACCCCGATGGCATCGCGCAGCAAATGGAGAGTGGTGTGGTGTACGGACTCACAGCCGCACTCTACGGCGAGATTACCATTGAGCGTGGTCAGGTGCAGCAGCGCAACTTTGACGGGTACCGCGCACTGCGCATGCGTGAATGTCCCGTCGTGGAAACGTTCATTGTTCCGAGCAACGAACCGCCCGGTGGCATCGGTGAAGTGGGGCTGCCCCCGATTGCGCCGGCTGTGGCCAACGCCGTGTTCGCGTTGACGGGTGAACGACTGCGATCGTTGCCGCTGCGCGTGTCGATGGAGGCGTCGTGATCACGCTGCATGTGAATGGCCGAGCCGTTGAGGTAAACGCCAAGCCGGACACGCCGCTGCTGTGGGTGTTACGCGAAGATCTTGGTGCAACCGGTACCAAGTTCGGCTGTGGTGTGTCGCTGTGCGGAGCGTGTACGGTGCATCTGAACGGCCGTCCCATTCGCAGCTGCGTTCTGCCCATTTCGCAGGTTGGCGACGGTCGCATCACCACCATCGAGGGTGTGTCGCTGCAAGACATCCAGTCTGACACGTCGGCGGAGTTCCGTCGTCGGCAGGTGGCGACGGCCGTGCAGAACGCCTGGATCGCCCGCAGCGTCGCACAGTGCGGGTATTGTCAATCGGGAATGGTGATGGCCGCGATCGCGTTGCTCGCCGAGCACGCGTCCCCGGATGACGCCGAGATCGATCAGGCGTTTGCCGGCCACCTCTGTCGGTGCGGGAGCTACCAGCGGCTGCGTGCCGCCGTCCACGATGCGGCGAAGGCGCTGGCGGAAAGCTGACGAGCGGCGAAATGCGCAAGGCGCAAGCGCCCAACTCGAAAGCGCGCAATGCGCTCAGCGCGTAGTGCGCTCGGCGTGTAGTGCGCTCAGCGTGTAGTGCGCTCGGCGCGCGACGTGTGGGTCGCGGTTGGGCCTATACAGCTGGGCGCATCAACCGACGAGGAGCGATCTCCCCGAGTGTTGGTGCGTGCTGTTGGAAGCGCCAGCCAGGTGGTGAACCAGCGCACGCCGATGGCGGTCGCGATTAACAGCAGTCCCGTACCGGCGTACAGTTGATCACGAATCAGATACGTGGTGCACACACGAACCGGCGCGTCGCGCAGCAGCAGGCCGGCCACGGCGGCCATCCAGGTGACATTGCCAATGAAGAACGCCTGTCCAATCGCACCAGCGCGCTGCCACGAATGGCGCAGCAACCCGCCGCCCACGAGCAGCGTACCTGATTCGAGGAACGCGATGCTGTTGGACGTGACGGCCAGATCGAGCGCGCGCGGAACCATCCACGTGGTGAGTACGGCAGCGGTGAGCAGCAGTCCCGGCGCGCCGCCCGGATTCAACCCACTGCGGCGCATGTCGGTACGCGGTGGTGCACTGATCAGAAAACCGGCCAGCAACAGCAACGGAATCTGCACGAGCATGTGCCCGGTCATCGATGCGACGATGACGTCGCGAACTGGCGTGAGCACAAGCGTGAGCGCGATCGCGATTCCGGTGAGTCGCTGCCCCGTCATGGCGCCGCGTTCCACGCGGTCAGTGCCACCGCCAGGGCCGTCTCACCGTCGGTGATGTCGACGATACGTACCAGTTTCCCTCCGGGGTCTACCACGTGCAGCGCCGCATTGTGCACCCAGCCACCCACGCCATCGGGCACAACATGCACGCCGAATGTACGCAGGAGTTGATCGCGCGCGTCTGCAGTAACAGGTGTCACGAGTGACCAGATACCGGCGTTCGCACGATGCACGCGAGCGTACATCGCGAGGCTGCGCGGATCGTCGTGTTCAAGATCAAATGACACGGTCAGGAGGCGGACCTTGTCTTGCAGTCCGCGCTGCTCGATCTCACGCTGCAGCACCTGATACACGCCACCCAACGCGCCGCACACGGTGATGCAGCGCGTGTAGACAAAATCCACGATGACCGCGCGTGGGCGACGCGAACCGGGCGTGGAGGACATCGAGGCACGTTCCGCGCGCACGCCATCGGTCAGCACGTCGCGCCGCACATCAGGCCGCACATCAGGCCGTACTTCAGGCCGCACATCAGGCCGCACATCAGGCCGCACATCACGCCGCACATCATGCAGCACATCAAGTACTGCGCCGTCGCTACCGCGAACCGACACGGTGGGCACCGTCACCGGCGCACGCTGCACACGCCGCGCGCGCGCCGCATCGGTGGTCAGGACAGCAAAGCCATCGGTGGCCCAGGACAGCAGAAGCACACTGCACACCAGCGCCGTGCCCACGCCAATCGCCCCAGACCAGGTCCGTGCACCCGTAGTCACTCGATACCGTCCAGCTCCGCACCACCCTGCCACGCGGTCGTGCGCGAGGCCGTGCGTTCACGCTCACGTGCTACCGTTGCCGCTGTTACGGCGCCGGCTGCGTTTCCCCACGTGCTTCGCACGTACGTCGAGAGCGCGGCGATTTCGTCATCGGTGAGACTGTTCCACGCGGGCATCAGCCCGTTGTAGACCACCTCGTTGACTTCGATGGCGCCCTGAATGCCGTGCAAGAGAATCTGCACGAGTCGTCCTTCGGAGCCGATCACCCAGCTCGCGCCAACCAGTGGCGGAAACACACCAGCCACGCCCTGTCCGGTGGCTTGATGACACGCGGCGCATTTGCTCGTGTACAGTTGTGCGCCGCTCACGGCACCGGCCGGTGCATCGGCCAAGGCGGAGAGTGTGCGGCGATCACCAAACGTCGGATCGCTTTGGCCGTTCAGGTCGAGAATGTACCACGCGCCCCACGCGACCATCACGAGCGCCAGCACGAACAGGAGGCGGGGCAGTGGACGTACCGCCTCGTCGGGATCGTCGTACTCGCGCTGTCTCGGCTGCTTGCGAAAGCGATCGGTCACGGCACCTCCGACGCCTTGCGCACCGGGTACGACCGGTCGAGCGAGAGCAGATACGCGGTCAGGTCGAGCGCTTCCTGCCTGGCCACAACGCGTTCACCGTCGCGCGCAAATGCAGGCGGCAGCGTAACGATTACTTCATTGGCCAACGCGGCACCGCGTTTGCGCTCGAAAAGATAAGGATATGCCGGCATGATCGAACCGGGTGAATACGCGCGCGGCTGATACAGATGTCCGAGATGCCAGTCTCGGCTCGGCTGACGCACCGCAATGTTGAACAGATCCGGCCCGGTGCGCATCGTGCCGAGCAAGTGAGGCCGGTCGTACACGTAATCGCCGGGAACGGACGGTCGACCCCATCCGCGCGCCATGTCGGGCGCGACGGCAGGGTCTCGAGGCTGTTGGGAATGGCAGTAGATGCAGCCATTGGCAATGTACGATTGCCGCCCTCGCAGCTGTTGTTCCGTGTACGGCGCAAGTCCCTCGGGCGCCGGCGCGTTGCGCAGTGTGAAGTACGGAAGCACCACAAGCGCGCCGGTGGCGAACGCCATGATCACCAGCGCACCGGCGGCCAGTTTGAAGACACCTACCTCACCGTCGCGGAGCTTCATGCGCGGGCGCTCACGGTCGCGCTGGTCGGCACGTCGAGACCGAAGGGGCGACGCAGCAACGCGGCGCCCTCCCGACGTGTGCCGCGTCTGAGCAGCATAACCCCGAAATGCGCGGCAAATACGAGATGTCCGAGTGTCATCATCGTACCGCCCACGGTGCGCGAGATCAGATACGGTTCAGTCACCGCGACGGAGTCCATGAATGGTCGGGCGGCGTCCAGCATGCGCATGCCCTGCAACCAGCCACCAATGCTCAGCCCCACGAAGTACACCGTAAATCCGCCCACCACGAGCCAGAAGTGCCACGAGATGAGTCGACTGTAGGGCCATTCCCAGTCGAGCACGCGGGGCATGACGAAGTACATCGCGCCGAACATGACGAGCGAGAAGAAGCCGTACAGACCCAGGTGTGCGTGCGCGACGGTAAAGTGCGTGAAGTGTGTGGTCGTATTCACCACGCGTAGCGACTGCAGACTGCCCTGAACGGACGCCAGCGTATACATCATGCCACCGAGCACGATAAAGCGGAGCGTTGGGGAATAGCGCAAGGCGGACAGATGACCGTACGCGGTGCGATGCTGATTGATGCCTACCGCGACCACCGGCACAATCATCATCATGCTCTGCACAATGGAGAGTGTGATCAGCCATCCGGGAACCGGTCCTCCGATCAGATGATGTCCACCCACCTGGCTGTAGAAGAACGCGAGTGTCCAGAACCCCACCAGCGACAAGTTGTACGAATGAATCGGTTTGCCGAGCACCTTGGGCAGAAAATAGTAAATGGCGGCCAGTCCCAGCGGTGTGAACCAGAGCCCCAGCACGTTGTGCCCGAACCACCAGTTCATCGCCGCTTGCTGCACACCGAAATGAATGCCGGGCCATTTGGCCACGATGAGCAGAATCGGCAGCCAGAGCAGGCCCGCACTGATGTACCACACCGATACATACAAGTGCGGAACCTGCCGTCGCTGCAGCGTGCGAAGCAGCGCGACACCAACCAGTGTGCCGCCAAGGAACAGGGGAACGTCTACTTGCCACGGAAACTCAAGCCATTCGAGTCCCGCGCTCTTGCCAATGAGAATCGCGATGATGCCGCCGGTCACACCGCAGAGCCAGAGCAGCACACCGGCGGCGGCGGTGCGGCTGCCAACAAGCGGTGTTTTGAGGAGACGCGGAAACAGCCAGATTGCAATACCCAGTCCGGCCAGCGAGCACCAGCCGTAGGCCACCGCGTTCAGATGTGCCGGCCGAAGGCGTCCGAAGGTGAGCCACGACTGATCGACCAGCCAGTCCGGTGCGTGCAACTTGATGGAGGCCATCAGGCCGAACACCGACGCGACCACGAGCCAGAGCACGGCGCCGCTCAGCGCAATGAGCACTGGCAACCGACTGGATGCATCGAGCACCGCGCGTTCGTCCGATTCCTCGGCTGTCAGTATGGCAAACTCACCGGTGTGACCGGTGCGATTCATCACACCTTGCAGCTGATCTTCGGCGGCGACCGTGTCCGCCGCCGGATCTTCCACCAGTCCGATTTCTTTCGCCGCAAAGATCACGCGACCAGCGGATTCACCGCCGCCGAACAGTCCACGCGACATCGACCACAGAAACACTCCGAGCGCGGCGAGCGATCCCAAAAATGTGACCAGCAATACGCCGACCGAGTACTGCATGCAAAACGCTCCGGCAACCTGTATGGAGAGACGCCAACGCTGTTCACCAGCCCTATCGAGGGAAACGCGCGGTCAATCGGGTCCGTTCCGGGCAACGCTGGCTGGGCCGCGTGTGTGCGCTCTTGTGGCGCGAACCCACGCGCCGTGGAGCGGCCTCGCACCTCAATCTCACGTGCGGCTGGACGAACGCTGGTTGATGCGCCAGCTTCCATGTGACGCGAACGGTACGCACGATGGTGGTCCACACGGTCGGGAGGCGAGACGCGAATATGTCGGAACAGACGCACGTGCAACCCGGCACGGGGGACATCGCGAAGCCTCGCGATGATCAAATCGATGTGTACGGTCTGACACATCAGGGACTCGTACGACGTGAGAATCAGGACCACTTCCTGCTCGCGTCAATTCACAAGCGCGTCAACGTGGTGCAGACGAGTCTGTCGGCGCAGCAGCGGCTGCCGCTCGCCGATGAACGATTGGCGTTTTTGGCGATGGTAGCCGACGGTGTGGGAGGCGGTGAAGGTGGCGAGCGTGCGAGCGCAACGGCGCTCGAGGCGGCCACGGAGTACTTCGTAGCCAGCACCGACTGCTATTATCGCGCGAATGGATCGGACACGTCGTTCATCGAGACGTTGCAGGATGCGGCGTTACAGTGTCATGCCGCAGTCGTGCAGCGAGCCAAGGACGAGGGCCACGGTCGCACGATGGCCACCACGCTCACGTTGTTCATGGGCGTGTGGCCATGGTATTACTTGCTGCAGGTGGGCGACTCCCGGTACTACGTGTATCGCGATGGCGAGCTGACGCAGGTCACGCGCGACCAGACGATGGCTCAGGATCTGATTGACGAAGGGGTGTTCACACGTGCGATGGCCGATCGCTCGCGCTACGCAAACGTGCTGTCGAGTGCGATTGGTGGACAGAGCACGTTGCCGGTCGTCACGCGATTGCCGGCCAACTGGGGGAACGTGCACCTGATCTGCAGCGATGGGCTCACCAAGCATGTGCCGGACACGCTGATCCGCGACCGGCTGGCCGCCATGACTTCGGCGCAACAGGTGTGCGAACAGCTGTTGCAGGACGCACTGGATGGCGGAGGCACCGACAACGTGACTATTGTCGTGGGACGGGCGGTGCCAACGCACTGACCGGTGCGGTCGTTTTCCGATCATCCACGAGTCGTCATGCGGCATTCCGTCAATCTCCCTCGCGTACTCGCGTTGCTGTGCAGCTTGCTGTGCAGCTTGCTGTGCGCGTTGCCCGTAACCGCGTCAGCCCAGACGCCCGCCGCACAGGATTTTTCCGGGCCGTCGCCGTGGCCGGCTATTCGTCAGGAACGCATTCGCACGTTGCTGCCCACCGCGATGGCCAAGGCGAATGTCGACGCGTGGGTGATCATCGTTCGCGAAAACGCGAATGATCCGCTCGCGTTGCACGTGGGCGGCGAGAACGCGGGGGCTCCGTCGGCGATCATGTTTCTCCGACGCGGCGAGTCGGTGCAGTCGTACATACTGGCCGGTTTTGGCGAAGTGATCGCGCTGCGCGAACTCGCGGTGCACGATTCGGTCATTGCGTACACCGCCGAGACGGGCGGACCGCTGGGTGGTGTGGCGGAGCGATTGCGGCGCGCGAATCCGGCGCGTATCGCGATCAACAGCGGCAACCTGGCGATGGCCGATGGATTGTCGGCGTCGCAGCGCGTGGCGCTTGAGCGCGCACTCGGAGCCGATTTGTCGGCGCGGCTTGTGTCATCGGCTGAGCTCGTGAGCTACTGGCTGGATCGCAAGTTGCCGGCTGAGATTGCGATCATGCGTCGTGCCGCGTCGCTCACGGAGCAACTCGAACAGGAAGCCTACGCGACCGTGATTCCGGGCGAAACGCGGGATAGCGATCTGGCGCGATTCCTCAAGCAGCGCATGCGCGAACTGGCGGTGGAAGATGGCTGGTCGCCGGCGCAAAATCCGAGCGTGAACTCAGGCCCTGATCGTGGGCACTCGCATGCATCCAATCGCATCATGCAGCACGGCGATGTGGTGCAGATCGATTTTGGCATCAAGGTGTTCGGCGTGTGGGGCACCGACATTCAGCGTTTTGCGTACGTGTTGCGTCCGGGTGAAACTGCGGCGCCGGCGGACGTGCAACGCAAATGGATGGCGGCGCGTCGCGGCGGGGAAGCGGCGTTCGCCATGATGCGGCCCGGCGCCACAGGCAGCGACGTGGATTCCGCGCAACGCGTGGTGATGAACCGCGAGGGTTCGGCAACGGTGCCGTGGAGCACGGGGCACTCGGTGGGTTACTGGGCGCACGATGTGGGACCGTCACTCAGCCGTTTCAACAAGCGCCCGCTCGAGCCTGGGCACGTGTTTGCGTTTGACGGATTCTTCGCGTGGACATTGCCCGGCGGCAGCGGTGCCTGGGGCGATGGCAGCAAGACCATTTCCGTCGAAGAAATGGTGGTCATTACGGAAAGCGGTGCGGAGTATCTCGTGCCGCCGCAGCAGCAATTGATTCTGATTCGGGGGCGGTAACACACACGCCCCCATGGCGCCTCACTTACGGACGCCGAGGCGGGTTGGCGAGTGAGCGGTAGTACTCTTCCACGAGCGCGCGATATTCAGCCGGCACCGGTGCCCGCGCCCCAACGGCGGGACGATTGTCGGCGCCGAGTCCATACGTGCGGAAGAGCGCGAACTCGAAGGTTTTGAGTCCTTCAATCACCGACGACTGCAACTCGGCGAGGCCTTTCGGATCGCCCATGAGCCGCCCGCTTTCGAGCTGACGCAGCTCTTCAATCGCGCGATCGAGCTCGCGTACATCAACCCCCTGTTGCGCCAGCTCGCGACGCAGCGCTTCGGCGTTCTGCCGGCGCAGTCGGAACTCACCGCGCGCTTGCGACGCGTCGCCGCTCGGACGGCCGTCGCCACGCTGGCTCGTGGGGCCAGCGGTGAGCGCGCCATCGCGACCGCCACCGTTGCCGGCTTCGCCGCCTTGGCCGCCCTGGCCCTGTTGGCCTTGTTGGCCCTGTTGGCCTTGTTGGCCCTGTTGGCCCTGTTGGCCCCGCCCCTGCTGCCCCTGCCCCTGCTGCCCTTGGCCCTGCTCCTGGCCCTGCTGCCCTTGGCCCTGCTGCCCTTGGCCCTGCTGCCCCTGCTGCCCCTGGCCCTGCTGCGCCCGCTCCTCAGCCAGTCGATCGCGCAGCGACTCCAACCCGCGCACCAGATCGCGCGCCGACTCCAACGCCCGTTCCTGCTGACGACTCGCCGATTCCGACGACAACGCCGACCGTGCCTCGCCGAGTTGCTGGGCGACAGCGCCGAGCGCCTCGGAGATCTGCCCTTCGAACGCGTTCGCATACTCACTCGAGCCGCCACGAATCACGCCGCGCGAGAACTCGATGCGATCACGCACGCGCTGCTCGCGCATTGTCTCCGACGCCTCGCCAAGTTCACGCGCTGCACCGGGCTGCTCGCGACGCGCCTCGCGCGCCAGACGATCCGTCTCTGACTGCAACCGTCCCACATCGTTCGCCAGCGTCTGTTTGCGTTCATCAAGACGACGCACCTGCTCTGAACGAGCCGCCGGCGACGCGCTCGGCAATTCGCTCACCGATTCCGCAAGTTCCTGCTGACGCGACTCGAGTTCCTTCGCGCGCTCTGCGAGCGACTTGATATCGTTGTTGAGGCCGTCGGAGCGTGAGTTCTCCAGGCCACGCGCTGCACGCGAGAGCTCTTCCAGCGCCGCGTTGCCCTGCGCGGCCGATCCCGCCGCCGCACGACGCATCGCATCGGCGGCCTGCTGCATTTGCTGCGCCGCTCGTTGCAACTCCGGCGAGTTCTGCTCACGCGCCAGCCGCTCCAAACGACGCGCCTCTTCTTCGGCCTGACGCGCCATCTCACGCTGCGCACTGCCACCGCCACCGCCACCGGCCTGCTGCCCCAAGCGCTCGGACAGCTCCTGCTGCATGCGCTGCAAGCGCTCGTTCTCCTGCTGCTGACGGCTCGCCAGCTGCTTCAGCCGCTCGAGCGTTTCGTCCACTTCCTGCTGTGCGGACTGCTGCGACGACTGCTGCACTGCTTCGTACTGATTACGCAGCTTGTCGGTCTGCAACTCGAACAGATCGGCGAGGTCTTCGGCGTTTGCACCGCCGCCTCCGCCGCCACCACCACCTTGCTGTTGCTGCTGCCCAATCTGCACCTGCACATCACGATAAAGCGCCTGCGCACGCTGCGCATGCTGCAGCGCTTTCTGTTCCGGCGGCAGTGCCGCTCCGCCCTTGCCACGACCCAGCAGTTCTTCCGCCTCCTTCATCGCGGCCGCAGAGGCCGCAAGCTCTTCCTGAATCTTGCGGAACATCGTATCACCCGCACTTACGCCACGCTCCTGCAACTGCTGTACCAACGTGTTCACATCGGTGCGATTGCGTCCCTGGGCGATGGTGAGCGTGGTGAGATCGGTGCTGCGCTGACGCGCGGTGCGCGTGGCGCTGTCACGCTGCCAGTTGAACGTGCCGGCCACGATTTCACGCTGCCGTGCCACAAAACCATCAGCCGCCTCACCGCCGCCTCCCCCTCCACCACCACCGCCGCCGCCTTGCTGCTCGGCCTGTCGGTAGTTCTTGGAGAACGGACGCACCTCAAGAAAATACACATCGCTCGTCCCTTGATTTCCGGCACCATCGCGCGCCACCACGTTGTACGCGATGAGATCGCCGGCTTCGAGCGGAATCTCTTCGAGGAACAGCGTATGTGCCGCGCTGATCTCGCGCGCGTCGCGACGCGCCGTGGACATGAGTGACGTGCGCTGTTCCTCGCCACCATTCACGCGATAGCGCAGCTCCATCGACGTCACGCCAAAATCGTCGGAGGATTGCGCGGCGATCGTGATCTCTTCGAGCGACGTCACCTTGGTATCGCGTCCCGGCTCTTCAATGCGCACCGTGGGCGCGCGATCGGGAATCGCGTCAATCGCGTATTGCACACCGCCGGCAACGTCGCGTCCGTCGGGCGCGACCAGATCTACACGGTAGAATCCGGTCTTTTGCACCTTGAACGAGCCGCTGAGTGTACCCGCACTATCAGCCGTAAACGGCACCGCATCGCCTTCGTCGAATCGCAGCGCACCACTCTTCACGGCGCGCGTGATTTCCGGGATCACACGTACGGTGGTACCAACCACGGCCACCACATCCCCGCTGCTCTCAATTCGCTCCGGTGGCAATCCGGTATAGGCCGGATATCGCAGCTCAAGCGTGATCGACTTCACCGCCGGCAGGTCGGACACCTTCAGCGTGTACACGTCGGAGCGAATGCCGTCGGATTCCACGAAATACTCCGTGACCCCCGTGATGTCGAACAGACGCGAGCCAAATGCCTCGGCGCCGCCGCTCGTGGAATCGATCGCGCCATCACGCTGCATGGGCAGGCGAATCCATTCGCTTGCCGAGTCCGCACGAAACACGAGCTCCGCAGACTCGGCGCTAAAGTTCACGAGTGAGGCGCGAATGTCGAGCGAGCCGCCGCGTGGCACGGTGGTATTACCCGGCTCCGCGCTGACGCTGCGAATCACTGATGCGGCTTCGGCCGTGGTCCACGGGACGAATTGCAGGCGTGCCATGTCGCGTATGCTCTCTGGACCAAAGAGCAACAGTGCGGCCGACGCGATACCGGCAACAGCCAGCGCCTGCAGGGCGCGCGCGGACGGCTTCTTCTCGAGACGACGTTCGCGCTGAATCGGCGCCAACGTGGCCACAACCTGCGCCGCGAGACGCGCCGTGAGCGCACTCGACGTCCGCTCTTCGACGGGCCGTCCCACTTCGTGCATCGCTGACACCAACGACTGACGCAGTTCCGGCGCGCGCTCTTCCACGTACAGTGCAAATCGTTCGTCACTCGTGCGTCGAACGAAGGGATACACGAGGAATCGCGCGATCACGGCAAGCAGCACGAGCCACGCGCTCCAGCGTACCACGCTGACGGTCGATTCGCCGGGGCCGAGGACGCGGAACAACACCCACCCGATGGCAACGGCCGCCGCGATGCCGAGCACGAGCGCGGCGAATGCTTCGAGCAGCTGACGCTGGCGCCATTGCCGACGCAGTTGATGCAACGCGGCGAGAAGTTGTACGTCGGGGGTCATGGGGCACTGCGCTCCGTTCCTGCCACCGTGAGGCGCGCGGCCTTGCCGCGCCATCCCCTGTTGGCGAGCAGCGTCTCGGCTACCAGCAACAGGGCTGCGAGCATCAACAACCAGCGCCAAATCCCCTGACGCTTCTCCAACTCAATGGAACCGGCCGGTCCCGAACCCGCCGCGTCCTCCTGATCAGACACGGAAACACCTACCAGCAGTTCCCGCGCGTCGACGGTCGTGAGGTCCGACTCCACCGGCGACACATTGGCCGCCACCGTCATGACAGGGTCGCCTGAAACCTGACCGGCGTACGCGGCATACACGCCACGCTCGGTCAAACGCACGGCGGCCGCAACCGAGTCGCCAGCGGTGGGTCGCTCGATCTCTCCCGACGGTGTGCTGACTACGGGATCGCGCAAGCCTTTGGGCAGCGCCCACGCCTCGCTGGTGAGCTGCCACAGCGGCGAGGCGGCGTGTCCCGACGTGTGCAGTACCAGACGGCGCAGGAACGGCAGGAACGCGGGCTGGAGCGGCAGGTCGCCGGTGCGCGTATCGAGCGGCACGGCGAGCGTGAGTACACGACCCACGCCCTCCCGTCGCTCAAGCACCGCTGGCAGTCCATCGTCGAAGCGCGCGAGTATGTCGGTACCAACCGGTGCCTGCACGCGTGCGTACCGCAAGAATCGTGCGGCGGTCAGCGCGCCCGGTGTGTCGCGAAACGCGGAGAACAACGGATGCTCGTTCTGCACTTCGCCGAATGTGCCACCGCGATCCGCAAACCGATCGGCCGACCCATCTACCGTGACTGCGCCGAGCGGAATGTTCGCGCCACGCGCGCTGAGGCGGCGGCCGACCAGAATCACCGCGCCGCCGCCGGCCTTCACAAAATCGTTGAGCACGCCACGCTCGGTCTCGGTGAGCGGCGTGTCCCACACGAACACGAGTCCCGCGCCACGCACGGCGTCGGCGGTGAGCGTGCCGGGACGCCGACGCGCAATGCGCACGGTCGGCGCGCGTCCAATCACGAGGGCGCGCTCCACAAACAACGTCTCGGTCCCGAGCGCATCATCCGCCGACAACAGCACGACCGGCAGTGCGTCTTCGCCCGCCAACGCAAAATGAAACGTATCGTCGGCCGCGAGCTTGTCGTTCTCAATGGTGATGCGTCCGCGCACACGACCCGATGGCAGCGGTACGGCGTCAAACGCGACCACGCGCTCGCCATCGATCGGCAGCGAGAACGACTGTTCGCCGCTCGCCCGACCATCAATCTCGAGTCTGGCGCGCAGCGTACGCGGTGCGTCCAGACTGCGCGACGTCACGCGCGCCTGCACCGCCAGACGTGTGCGATCGGCGTCGGACACGCGGCGCACATCCACGCCGGTGATCGCCGAGTTCGCGCGGCTCTCCGGCGCCACGGCGATGGTGCGCAGAGTGACACGCGACGGCAGGTCGAGGCCGGCCAGTCCCGCGACGCCACCGCGCTGCAAGTCGGTGATCACAATCAGCTCGGCGGGCACGACCGGCGCATCGAGCAATACACTACGCGCGGCCCGCAGCGCGCTCACGCCGTCTGGGCGACGAGGCGACCGCCGCCCGGGCGCGGGAAGAGCTGCGCGCGATCTGGCTGCACGCGG
>JBBRDP010000008.1:0-40958 GCA_038203795.1 Gemmatimonadales bacterium | reverse complement strand
ATTTATCCTGTGGGGACGGTGGTCGTGATGGACACGTTCGAGTTGGGGCTGGTCCATTGCGCGAATACGGACGAAACCGCGCTCTCGCGTCCGATCGTTCGGCTCTTGGCCGATGCGCAGGGTAACTTGCTTCCGGACCCGCCGCTCGTAGACCTCTTGGCGCAGAACGATGCAGGGCATTATCTCCGAACGATCATCCGGACCGACGACCCCGATCGCTGGGGCATTCGCGTGTCCGATTACTTCGCCTGACCACGCCTTCGGGCCGCCGACTCTGCCGTGACCGCTACTTCCGCCACACCGTCGAGCATCGACGCGCGTTTTTCCCAGCTGCGCGCTGAAGGTCGGCGCGCGCTTGTCGCCTATGTCACCGCTGGTCACCCGGACCCTGTGTCGAGCGTCGCGCTCATGCGTGGCCTCGAAGCCGCCGGCGTCGACATCCTCGAAGTGGGCGTGCCCTTCTCCGATCCGCTCGCCGATGGGCCCGTCATTCAGCGCAGCTCGCAGATCGCGATCGAACACGGGATTTCCCTCGCACGTGCGCTGGAGCTGATCACCGAAGCGAAGCTGCAGATTCCCATCGTACTCTTTTCGTATCTGAATCCCATCATGGCCGCCGGGCCCGACGTGCTCAAGCGCGCGCGTGCCGCAGGCGTCGCAGGCGTCCTGGTCACGGACATGCCGGTAGGGTCCGACCCGATGCGTGAAGCCTGGTTCGGTGAGAGCGGTCTCGATTTCATTCGCCTTGTGGCGCCCACGACACCGGCCGAACGCATGGCTGAGATCGGTCGTCATGGCGCCGGATTTGTGTATCTGGTTTCGCGGCTCGGCGTCACCGGAGAACGCGATGCGCTGGCCGCCGATTTGCCGGAGTCGGTGGCGCGTTTGCGCGTGGCGACTTCGTTGCCGATTTGCATCGGGTTTGGTATTTCCACGCCGGAGCAGGCCCGTGCCGCCGCGCAGCTGGGCGACGGTGTGATTGTTGGTAGCGCGATCGTTCGTGCTGCCGAAGAGTCTGTGCAATCCGCGGTCGCGTTGGCGGCGTCTTTGCGAGCGGCGATGGACGCGTGAATCCGGCGCTTCCACTTTCGACGCCGGGTGCCGTGCCGCAACTGCCCACCTGGGCCGTGGCGAGTGACAAACGACGTGGGCACATCGCACGCGTGACAGCTTTGCTCGATGCGTGGAGTGACTTGTTGGAGCTTGATCGCACGCAGCGACAAGCATGGCATGATGTCGGCCGCTGGCACGATGCACTACGCGATGCCGATGAATCCGTGCTCCGCGCCACGGCAGACGATCCGACGCGTCCGCTCGGGATGCTGCACGGGTCGGCGGCGGCGCGCTGGCTCGCACGCGACGGCGAGCTCCGCGCGGAGGTACTCGACGCCGTGCGCTGGCATACCACCGGCTCCGTCGCGTGGGGTCCCCTCGGTCGCGCGCTCTACATGGCCGATTTTCTGGAACCCGGTCGCCCGTTCATGCAGGCGGACCGGGCGTTTCTCGCGCATCTGGTGCCGGTGCGATTCGATGCCGTGTTTCGCCAGGTCGTACGACTTCGCCTTGAATGGGCGCTGCGGGAAGGGAAGGGGTTTGCGCCCGAGACCGTGGCGCTGTGGGATGCAGTACGCTGATGCGCGCTCCCATTGCGCTTGTCGTCAGTGGACTCCTCGTGGCGGCGGTGGCCGGTGCGGGTCTCTGGTACGTGCGTAGCGTCAATGGTGGAGCCGAGCGCGACGCCGACATACCTGTCGTCGTCGAGATTGTGCAAGACACCTCGGCGCGCGCTCCGCAAGGTGTCCGTATTCGCGTACGCGTGATGAATGGCACCTTAATTGCCGGACTGGCGCGTCGGGGAACACAGCACCTGCGCGATCATGGGTACGATGTGGTTGACTATCGCACCGCTGCGCAGCCATCACGCGAAACGGTGGTCGAGGTGGTGGCCGAGTCACGCGATTGGGGAGCGCGCATCGTGCGCGCGCTCGGCGTGGGCACGGTGCGTGAGCGTTCCGAACCGTTGCCGCACGCCGATGTGGTGGTGACGCTAGGGAGCGACTGGAAGCCGCCGGCCCAGCCGTTCCGTCCGTAGCTGCCCACACGCGGCTGCGATGTCGAGGCCGCGGCTTTTTCGGATCGCCACTTCGACACCTCGCGCACGGAGCGCGCGCGCAAACGCGCCCATGCGGGCGGCAGGCGTTGGAGTAAACCCGAGTGATCCGCCAGGGTGTAGCGGAATGAGATTCACAAACGCACGACACTCGCGCGCGAGCGTGGCCAGCATGGCCGCGTGCTCCGGGTTGTCGTTCACACCGTTGAGCATCACGTATTCAAACGTCACACGACGATCGAACTCGGCGGCGGCCCTGATCACATCGGCGAGCGGGTATTTGATGTTCACCGGCATGAGTTGTCGGCGGAGCTCGTCACTTGGCGCATGAATCGAAATCGCCAGTCGGAACTGTTCCTTGCGCGCCGCCAACGCCTCAATGCCCGGGAGCACACCAACGGTGCTGATGGTGATATGACGCGCTCCAATGCCGAGTGCTCGCGGATCATTCAACAACGTGAGTACACGATCGACGGCGTTCCAATTCATCATGGGTTCGCCCATGCCCATGAACACGATGTTCGTGGCCATGAGCGGGGGATCAAGCAACCGAAGCTCGCGGACCTGACCCGCGATTTCTGACGGCGTCAGATTGCGCTGAAACCCCATCGCGCCAGTCGCGCAAAACGCGCACTGCAGCGCACAGCCCGCTTGCGAGGAGATGCAGAGCGTCAGACGGTCACCTTCGGGAATTGCGACCGTCTCGATCGCCTGTCCGTCGGCTAGCTGGAAGAGGAACTTCTCCGTCCCGTCGCTGGATCGTTGCCGCGTTTGCAGCGGCAATCGCGGCATCGCAAACCGGGCCGCGAGTTGCGTGCGCAGCGTCTTTGGCAACTCGGTCATGTCTTCAAAGCTCGACACCGGACGTTGCCACAACCGCGCAAACACCTGCGCCGCGCGGTAGGAGGCTTCACCAGCCGACGCCATGAATGCCCCCAACGCATCCAGTGCCTCATCGGGCGCAAGGTCAAGCACATTGACCGGTGCCATCACGGAATCCGTCACGTCTGCAGGCATGGCAACTGTATTCACTGGCCGAAGGAACTGAAGGTGAACTGATACATGGGTCCGAGTCCAACGTTTGCATCTTCGCGACCGATACCGACCGCAAAACGCGTTAGGTGCAAACTGAGCGAGAAGCGCGTATGCGTGAGCTGAACGTCGGCCGTGCGAACGGTGGGCACGGACGCGCGGGCTTCCAGCGGTCCCAGCCGAGTACTGACGAACGGGCCGAGTTCGCGTGTGGTGCGATCCCGCTGTCCCCGCGTCGCCCCCTGATAGGCAATGCCCAATCGCGCCTCACGCTCCGGCCCCGAGCCGACCACTCGCACGTCACTCGCGAGACTGAGCAATGGTCGATCTTCGACTTCGCGTCCCGGTCGCCAGAGAAAGGTACTGACGGCGAGTCTCGCGTCGCGCCATGCCTCGCGGCGCATGACGAGCCCCAAGTCCGCCGCGACGGCACCCCGCACGTCACGTTCGGCGCGTCCCTGCCGGAATCGGGCCGCCGCGCCGACCGTGAGCCAGTGCGAGAGCGGCCGGGCCACGGTCACCGACCCCACGAGTGTTTCGTACGGCAGTGAGCCAAGGCTTTGCGGATCCGTCTCGGTGCGCACCAGATCCGACACAGCAGCCCGGGCGAGCGTCACGCCGATGGAGAGACGGCTGGGCCGCTGAATGGTGAGCCCTAACAGCTGCCCCTCAACGCCTTGTTCGGCACCGGTCGACAGCGACGCGACGCCCGCGCGCCACCGCATCCCTTCCGGGAGCGCCATCATCGCTGGATTCCAGAGGCTGACGCCGCCCTCGGCAGACAAGGCCGCTGGCGAGCCGACCGCCCCCAACGGGAAATCCCAGAGATCACGGGCGGGAACGGGCTGGGCCGCAGCGGAGGTTGCACCCAGAAGCGCCGCCCAGCCCGTCGCAAGCCCGCACAAGAGCTTGCGGCGCATATGCTTGACCATAAGCGACACCTCTCGCGTGGGCAAGCGAATCGCTACCGCCTGCACGCGCTTTTCGTTAACTTGAGGAGTGATGCATGCCTACCGGGACACTGTTGCCAGTCGCTGACCATTTCACGCTCGATCGGATTGCTGTGCCCAGCGCCGCAGCCGACAAGGATGCGGTGCTCGTCGAGTTGGTCGCGTTGGCGATGCCGGACGGTCCGGCGCGCGCCGGCTTGCTGGCCGACGTCCGCAAGCGTGAAGCGCAGTTCACCACCGCGTTAGGCGATGGCATTGCCTTGCCGCATGCGCGGAGTACGCATGTGCAGACACTGCAGCTGTCGGCGGTGCGTTTGTCCTCGCCCGTGGCCTTCGACGCGGCCGATGGAACTCCGGTCTCGCTGGTATTTCTCGTGGCGTCGCCGTCGAATGCTCCCGGGGGGCATCTGGATGCCCTGCGCGAGTTCTCGCAACTCTTCAACAATCACGAGCTCATTGCGGCGCTGAAAGCCGCTCCCGATGGCGCGCATTTTCTGCGATTGCTGCAGGCGCGTGCGGGTCCTTTATCCGGCGCCCTGACGCCCGGAGCGATTGCGTGACTCTGTCTGTACCCGATGTGCATTTTTCTCCGCTGGCCACGTCAATGCGTACACATAGCTGCGGCAGCCTCGGGGCTGCGGACATCGGGGCTGCGGTGCAGCTCGGAGGTTGGGTGCATCGCAGTCGTGATCTCGGTGGCTTGGTATTTCTTGATTTGCGCGACCGGACCGGACTGGTGCAGCTCGCGTTCGGGCCGGCCTGGTCAGGCGGCGAGACAATTGCGCATGCGGCAGCGGTCGGCGTCGAGTCGGTGATCCTGATTGACGGCACGGTGGTGGCGCGCGCGGACTCGCAGCGAAATCCCGACATGCCAACAGGCGAGATCGAAGTGCAGGTGACGTCGATCCGTGTGGTCGGTGCAGCCGCAACACCGGCGTTTCCTGTCGCGCCGGTCAAGGGCGACAAGCTGCCGTCAGAAGAACTTCGACTGCGCCATCGCTATCTCGATCTGCGTCGCCCTGAGTTGCAACGGAGTTTGCTATTGCGTCACCGGCTGACACAGGCGACGCGTCGGTTTCTCGACGCCCGCGGATTCCTCGAACTCGAAACGCCGATTCTCACCAAGCCCACCCCCGAAGGAGCACGAGACTATCTCGTCCCGAGTCGCGTACATCCCGGCGAGTTCTACGCGTTGCCCCAATCACCGCAGATCTACAAACAGCTGTTCATGTGCGCGGGGTACGATCGGTACTTTCAGATCGCGCGCTGTTTCCGCGACGAAGACCTGCGTGCCGACCGGCAACCGGAGTTCACGCAAATCGACATCGAAGCGTCGTTTGTGGCGCAGGAAGATGTGCTCGCGGTGGCCGAAGCGCTCATCGCCGACTTGTGGGGCGCTGCGGACGTGCCGGCGGAGTCGCCGTTTCCGCGTATGACGTACGCGCACGCCATGGAGCACTACGGCTGCGACCGGCCTGATCTGCGTTACGAACTCGTGCTGCACGATGTGACGTCGATCTTTGCGGCGAGTGAGCTTCCGTTTGTGCAGGCGGTCATTGCGCGCGGGGAACGGGTGCGTGGATTGCGTGTGCCAGGCGGTGCCGCGATGTCGCGCAAGCAGACGGACGAACTCGAAGCGATTGCCAAAAGCGCTGGTGCGAGCAGTCTGCTGGTGATCAAGCGCACCGCTGACGAACTTGAGGGCAAAGTTGGCAGGTCCCTCCCTCCAACGGCGGCCAGCGCGCTTGGTCTTGCGGTCGGAGAGCTCGGTCTGTACGTGGCCGGTCCCGATCGCACGGCGTCGCCGGCGCTTGATCGGGTGCGCCAATCCGTCGCGCAGCGGCTCGACCTGATTCCATCCGATCGCCACGCGTTTGTGGTGATCACCGACTTCCCCATGTTCGACCTCGACCCGTCAACGGGTGCATTGGGTGCGGTCCACCATCCGTTTACGGCTCCGCATCCGGACGATGTCGCGCTGCTGGACACGGCGCCGGAGTGCGCGCGCGCACTCGCGTACGATATCGTGTACGACGGACTCGAACTCGGTGGCGGCAGCATTCGTATCAGCGATTCCGCGCTGCAATCGCGCATCTTCGCGTTGCTCGGTATCGATGACGCCACGGCGCAGGCGCGTTTTGGATTCCTGCTGGAGGCGTTACGCTCCGGCGCACCGCCACATGGAGGCATCGCGTTTGGACTCGATCGCATCACCATGTTGCTGGCGGGCGCGACCTCGCTCCGCGACGTGATTGCCTTCCCCAAAACCACGGCGGCGCGCGCGTTGTTCGAAGGCGCGCCGTCACCGGTGCCGCCAGCCGATTTACGCGAACTCTCGCTTCAGGTGACGTCACGCGCGGGCGGTGACGCATGACCGGCACACCGACCACTGTGCGCGTCCCGATTGAAGGCGTGGACCAGCTCATGCTCGCTGGTGTCAACGACGCGAATCTCGTCGAATTGGCGCGCCTCTCGAACACGCGTGTCGCGCTGCGCGGTGATGCGCTTACGCTCACCGGTGACGCGGATGCGGTGATGCGGGGCGAATCGATTGCCCTCGGCATGGTGGGCATCGTCCGCGACGGACAGCCGCTGTTGCCCGATGATGTACTGCGTCTCAGCCTCGATCAACGCCCCGACGATCCGGCGGCACGTGCGGCCGGCGCCCTGGTCCTGCCTGGCGCGCGCCGCGTGGTCAAGGCCAAGACGCCGGGGCAGGCCGAGTACATGAAGCACATTCTGGAACACGATATTGTGGTCGGCATCGGTCCGGCGGGCACGGGAAAAACCTATCTCGCCGTCGCCGCAGCCGTTGATGCACTGATGCGCAAACGCGTTCGACGTATCGTGCTCGCGCGACCAGCCGTCGAAGCCGGCGAAAGCCTGGGCTTCCTGCCGGGGGACATGCAGGCCAAAGTGGATCCGTATCTGCGTCCGTTGTATGATGCCCTCGACGATCTCATGCCCAGCGATCGCATTCAGAAGGCGCTGGAGTCGCGCACTATCGAAGTGGCGCCCCTGGCGTTCATGCGTGGGCGCACCTTGGGCGATGCGTTTGTGATTCTTGACGAAGCGCAAAATGCCACGCATCTGCAAATGAAGATGTTCCTCACGCGACTCGGCGTGAACTCGAAGATCGTGATTACCGGCGACAAGACACAGGTCGACCTTCCAAAACGGGAAGAGTCCGGCCTCATGCAGATCGAGCGCATTCTGCACGGCATTGAGGGGATCAAGTTTCACTACTTCACCGACGCCGACGTCGTGCGTCACCGTCTCGTTCGAGACATCGTTCGGGCGTATAACGAGGATGCCGCGGGCGGCTGATCCTTCGACGCCGGCGCACGAGGACGCGCCGGTGCCTTCGGTTCGCGGCGTGTTGTCTCGCCACGGGCCTGGCCTGTTGCTGGCCATCGGCCTCGCCTTCGCGACGTTGTGGTTACTTCCCCCGGGCGAGGGATTGCGTACGCCAGTCTTCGAGGTGGGCAGCGTGGCGGATGTCACCGTCATTGCGCCATTCGGGTTCCGGGTGCCGAGGCCGGAAGCGGACGTGGCGCGCGAGCGGGAACGCGTGTCGCGTGGCGTCCCACCACTGTTTGTGTTTGACTCAACGGCGCTCGATAGCGTGAGGCGCCGCGTTGCGGGTCTCGCGGCCGCGCTCGATTCGATTCGCCCAATCGCGAGTGACACCGCGCGCATCGCCACCACCCTCGCGGTCCGGTCGCAAGCTGAGCGGTTCGGCGTCACGCTGACGAATGACGAAGCCGACTGGCTCTCGTTCCCCAGTCGACGCTCGGCGGCACTCACCGCTGTGCGACGAACGTTTGAGCGTACGCTGCCCGATGGGGTCGCTGCGTCACGCGCGCTCGACGGCGCGCCCGCGTCCGTCCGTATCCAGCGACGCGGCGAGGAGCTCACCGTGCCCACCAATGCCGTGCAATCGTGGAGCGACGTGCTGCGCGTTGCGCGCCTGCTGCATCCCGAGGTATCGTCTGTCGTTGCGGATGGTGCGTACCAAAACCTGTTGTCGGGCCTGTTCGTTTCGTCGCTTCGCTACGACAGTACCACCACGAGTGCGCGTCGCGCGGAAGCCACAGACCGCGTACAACCGTGGCGGTTTGAAGTGCGTAGCGGTGAGAAGATCATTGGTGCACACGAGGTCGTGCTCGAGGAAGATCGGGCACGACTCGACGCGTTGCATGACATCACTCAGAATGGAAGCGCGGCCGCAGACCGTCGCACGCGGCTCTTCGGCACACTGCTGCTGAATCTGGCCGTGATTGGCATCTTTGTTGTCACACTCGCGTTCTATCGGCCGGAGATCTATGCCCGTCCACGAGCCTTGGCCGTGCTGGCGACCTGCATTGCGATCGTCGTCATCGGTGCCTCGCTGGGACTGCGTGGGAGCAACACGCCCGGTGCGGTGATTCCCGTTGGTGTGGCGGCATTGCTCATCAGTATTCTGTTCGACTCGCGAATCGCGTTGGTGTGTGCGCTCGTGCTGGCGGTGCTGCTCGGCGTGCAGCCGGCGTTTCGTGGGACGCCGGTGTTGTTCTTCGTGCTCGCGGGGGGAGCGGCTGCCGCCTTCAGTGTGCGTGCGCTGGAACGTCGCACGCAGTTTGTGTGGTCCATCGTGGCCGTGGCGGGCGCGTATTGTGCTGCGGCGGTGATCTCCGGACTCGCCTACGGATGGGAATCGCAGGTGGTGCTACAGGCTTCCATTTTCGGCGTGCTGAATGCCGTGCTGTCGGTGGCGCTCGCCATGGCATTGTTGTCTCCCGCCGAAGAAGCCTGTGGCGTTGATACGTATCTCAAACTTCTTGAGTGGTCCGACCTCAATCGGCCATTGTTGCGTCGCCTTGCGGTTGAAGCGCCCGGTACGTGGGCCCACACACTCGCGATGGCCAATCTCGTTGAGGCTGCGACGCAGGCGGTGGGTGCGAATGCGCTACTCGCGCGCGTCGGGACTTACTATCACGACATCGGCAAGTTGGAGAAGCCCGGCTACTTCGTCGAGAATCAGGCGCGCGGACGCAACCCGCACGACAAACTCAAGCCGGCCGCCAGCGCGTCGATCATCCGCAACCATGTCCGCGAAGGGCTGGCGTTGGCCGCGCAATACAAGCTGCCGCGGTCGGTGCGAGCGTTCATCGCTGAACATCATGGGACAGCTCCCATCTCGTACTTTCTCGAGAAAGCGCGTGAGCGCGATGCCAGTGTGTCGCTGAGTGCCGAGTTCGCGTATCCCGGTCCAACGCCCACGTCGATTGAAACGGCGATTTGTATGCTCGCCGACGGTGTAGAGGCGGCAACGCGCGTGTTGCCCGACCCAACAGCGATCCGTCTGCGTGAAGTGGTGGACAAGATTGCCCGCTCACGCATCGACGCCGGACAACTTCGGCACGCGCCGATTACGTTGCAACAACTTGAAACCGTGAAAGCGGAGTTCGTGCGCGTGCTTGGGGCCATGCGGCATTCGCGCATCGATTATCCCGGCCCGGACGGTGTTGCGGCGGCATCGCGCCCCGACACCACGTTGCCAGCCTACTCAAACTGATGCCAGCCTCCAAACAGGTTGCGGTAAGCCGTTCCGCTCAATCGTCACGTGCTCCCGTCGCCGAAGCGCACGCGGTGCACGTGTCGCTCGACGGCGTGCGCACGCCCGTGGCCACGCGCACGCTGGAAGCGCTCTCCCGCGCCGTACTCAAGGGCGAACGTGTGCAGCGTGCGATGCTGAGCATCACGTTGGTGTCCTCGCGTGCCATGGCTCGACTTCACCGTGAGCACCTGGGCCATCGCGGCGCCACCGATGTCATCACGTTCGCCTTGGGCGATGACGGATCGGGCGTCCTCGTGGCGGACATTTACATCTGCCCCGATGTTGCGCGGGCGCAAGCCGCCGAATGGAGCGTTGGCGTGCGCGAGGAGCTCATGCGCCTTGTGGTGCACGGCACACTGCACGCGTGCGGTTGGGAGCACCCGGTTGACGACGGACGAGAAGGGTCACCCATGTGGCAACGTCAGGAGCGCCTCTTGGCGCGCTGGCTCCGAACCCGCGCTACGCACGCATGAGTCTGCTCGCCTGGAGTGTCGCCGCCGCCAGCAGCGGCTTGGCGGCGGTTGCAGCGGTCGCGGACGGCGCGTTGTTGTCGGGTGTGCCGAGTCTCGCCACGCCCGACGGAGATTTCGCCGCGCGGGCGCGTGCGGTGCCACCAATCGGTCGGGCGTTGCCAGCGCGGGAGCGTGCACACCGCGCCCTCGCCTTTTTGCGCGTCACGGCACACGGCCTCACTGGCGGCGCCGTCGCGGTCGGGTTGTCGTTCGATGCCGGGGTGTGGCCGCTACGCGTACTCGCCCTCATGGCCGCCGCGTCGGCCTCCGTGCTGATTGCGGAAGCGGCGGCCCGCACACTGGGGGATTTGCTCGGCGAAACGGCCGCGCAACGACTGGCCCCTTTCACGCGATCGGTCGAGCGTGCACTGTCGCCGGTCGTGTATCTTGGCGGCTGGCTCGACAATGTTTTTGACTCGGTCATCACGCCGCGTGATGAGGCGACCGACGCACGGGAAACGGCGGCGGAGCAGTTCCGACAAGTGGTCGAGGCCGAACCCACCGTCTCGCTCGTCACGCGCGATCTCCTGCTCGGCGTTTTCGATTTCGGCGAAACCACGGTCAGCGATGTCATGGTTCCACGTGTTGATATGGTGGCGCTCGATCGCGACACGCCGTGGAACGAAGTGGTCGACCGGGTGCGCAGCGCCCATCACTCGCGCATTCCGGTGTATGTCGATACGGTCGACGATATCGTTGGCATTCTGTACGCCAAGGATCTGCTCGGCGCGGTGATTGCCGACGAGGAGCCCGCTGGTGGCTGGCCCACACTGGTGCGCGAGGCGGGCTACATCCCGACGACCAAACGCATCGCCGATCAGCTGCGCGATTTCAAGGCATCGCGTACGCACATTGCCGTTGTGGTGGACGAGTATGGCGGGACCGAAGGCATGGTCACCATCGAGGATATTCTCGAAGAACTCGTCGGGGAAATCCGCGACGAACACGACGACGAGGAGCGACAGGTGATCGAGGAGGATGGCCTGCGGTACTGGGTGTCCGGCCGCCTCACGCTCGATGATCTCTCGGATGCGCTCGAACATGATTTTCATCGCGACGAGGTGAGCACGATTGGTGGACTCATCTTCGAGCTACTCGGGCGTGTGCCGCGTGCCGGCGAGTCCGTGGAAATTGACGGATTCCATGTGATCGTGGAGCGCGTGGTGCGACGCAAAGTGGAACGCGTGTTTCTGAAGCGGCTCGCATCACCCAACGCAGGTGACCGCAGATGAGTGCTTTGCATCTGGTGAGATCATGCTGACGCGTGTGCTGATCATGCTCGGCACGACGTTGGTAGTGGCACTGCTTACGTCGGGTGCCACCGCCGTGCGCGCCGTCAACCGGCTGTGGTTGCGCTCGTGGATTGAGCGGGACGACGAAGAGGAGACCGAGCCTGCCCAACGCTTCGTCGAGCAGCCCAAGCGATTGCTGCTCAGTGCCGGAACCGGCGTTGCACTCGTCGTGTTTCTGGCCGGTGCCGGACTCGGCTTGTTGAATACCGGTGCCCCGTGGACACTGTTGCGTGATGCCGTGATTCTGGCACTGCTCGTGCTGGCGTTCGGTCAGCTGCTCCCACGCGCCGTGGCGCGTCGATGGGCGCCGCAGTTGGTGCCGGTGTTTGTCCCGATGCTTCGCGGTGTGGCGATAGCGCTGACGCCCGTGCGTGTGCTGGCCCGACGGCTCGCGCGGTTGATCGCGCGTCGAGTCGCCCCCAAAACCTCGGCGCGCAACGATGCCACCGACGCGTCGCCGCGGGAAGGACTCGAAGAGCTGCTGCAGGACGGAACGCTCGAAGGGCTCGACGCGTCGGAAGAAATCGCGATCATTTCCGGTGTGGTGCAACTCAGCGGCAAGACCGCTGCAGATATCATGACGCCGCGCGCCGATGTGTTTGCGCTCGATGAATCGCTGCCGGAAGACGAAATGGCGCGCCGTATAGCGGCGGCGGCATTCAGTCGGGTCCCGGTGTATCGCGGTGCGCTCGATCATCCCGTCGGCATGTTGCATGCCTTCGATGTGTTCGTGGTGGCTGGGCAGGGTCGTCCACTGTTGCGTCCGATTGCCGAAGCGCCGTCTGACAAGCCGGCTGGCGATTTGTTGTACGAGATGTTGCGGGCACGCCGGCAGTTGGCCATCGTGCGCGCGTCGGACGGCACGGTGGCCGGAATTGTGACGCTCGAAGACTTGCTGGAGGAGTTGGTGGGAGAAATCAGGGACGAACACGACGAGCCGTCGCCGCGCACCTCAGCCGATTCACGATGAGCGGCGCCGCGTACAATACCGGCTACGTCGCGATTGATCGCGTGCTGACCGACTTCGATCGGAAGCGACCGGCCGCCCTCGCGCGCGCGATGTCGATCGTGGAGAATCACCGGGCCGGCTTTGATGTGCTGGCGAGCACGCTGCATCCGCGTCTCGGTCACGCGCGTCGAATCGGTATCACCGGTCCACCGGGTGCCGGCAAGAGCACGATCACGGCACACCTCGTGCGCGCGTGGCGCGATGCCGGCCTCACGGTGGGTGTGGTCGCGGTCGATCCCACCTCACCGTTCACGGGGGGCGCGTTGCTTGGTGACCGCATCCGAATGGAAGAGGTCGCGCTGGATCCGGGCGTGTTCATTCGCTCCATGGCCACGCGCGGATCGCTGGGTGGTCTGGCCAGTGCGACGCGCGACGTGTGCGACGTGCTGGACGCGTTTGGCATGGACGTGATTCTGATCGAGACGGTGGGCGTGGGACAAAGCGAGCTCGACGTGGCGCGCACCGCCGACACCACCGTGGTCGTGCTCGTGCCGGAGTCCGGCGATTCCATTCAGACGCTCAAGGCGGGCGTCATGGAGATCGCTGACATCTTCACGGTGAACAAGGCCGACCGGCCCGGTGCTGATCGGCTGCGCAACGACCTTGAGCTGATGCTCGGACTGCGCCCGGGTGCCACGTCGGCACACGAGGCAGCTGCGCATCATGGCGTCGACTTGCGATCCCTTGGTGCCCAGGAAACGGAGCAGTTGCGTGATGCCATGAATCCGGCCCGCGCTGCCCGGAAGGCGTCTCAGGACGACACGACAGCGCGCTGGACCCCACCGGTACTGCGCACGATCGCCGCGAAAAATGAGGGGATTACCGAGCTGGTGGACGCCATCGCGCGACACCATGGCTATCTTGACCGGAGTGGCGAGTTGCAGGCTCGGCGGCGTGAGCGCCTGCGTGAGCGGGTGCGAGAAGCGGTTGAGCTCAAGATGCGTCAACGCTTGTGGAGTGATGCACACACGGTCGCCTGGCTCGAGGAGCGCCTTCCGGCGCTCGAAGCTGGAGCGCAGGCGCCGTTTCATGTCGCCGATGATCTGCTCACGCAGAGCGGTTCGTTGTTGTCCGGCACCAACATGGGAACAGAATCATGACCAGCATGCCCGACATCGAAGACGTTGTGCGACAGCAGCAGGAAGAGTTGGCGCAGCTGCGCGCTGAGGTCGCCGCGTGGCGAGCGCGATATGAGCGCTCCAGCACGCGCGCCGTCGCGTACACCAACTCGGCCAACGACGTTGCGCCGCTCTACACGGCCCTCGATCTCGAGGGGTCGGCCGGCACGGCTTTCGAAACGCCCGGGACGTGGCCATTCACGCGTGGCATTCACGCCACCGGATATCGCGGTAAGCTGTGGACGATGCGCCAGTTCGCCGGCTTCGGGACGGCACGGGAGACCAACGAACGGTTCAAGTTCCTGTTGGCGCAGGGGCAAACCGGACTCTCGGTGGCGTTTGATTTCCCCACGCTCATGGGCTACGACGCCGACCATGTGCGCTCCGAGGGAGAAGTTGGCAAATGCGGCGTGTCGATTTCGTCACTAGCCGATATGGAGTCGCTGTTCGAGGGTATTCCGCTCGACAAAGTGACCACGTCCATGACGATCAACGGGCCGGCGATTATTCTGTTTTGCTTCTACGTGGCCGCAGCGGAGAAGCAGGGCGTGCCGCTGGAGAAAGTCGCCGGCACGGTGCAGAACGACATCCTGAAGGAGTACATGGCGCAGCACGCCTGGTGCTTCCCGATTGAACCCGCGTTGCGGTTGATCGTCGACATGTTCGAGTGGTGCTCAACGAACACGCCGGCGTGGAATACGATTTCCATTTCGGGATATCACATTCGCGAAGCCGGCTCCACTGCGGCGCAGGAACTCGCCTTCACGCTGGCCGATGGCTTCACCTACGTGGAGCGTGGGATCGCGCGTGGACTCGACGTCGATGACTTTGCACCGCGGCTCTCGTTCTTCTGGGATATTCATAACGATTTCTTTGAAGAAATTGCCAAGTTGCGCGCGGCGCGACGCATCTGGGCACGCCATCTGCGCGAGCGTTACGGGTCCACGAATCCGCGC
This sequence comes from Gemmatimonadales bacterium, assembly GCA_038203795.1. Classification (GTDB taxonomy): domain Bacteria; phylum Gemmatimonadota; class Gemmatimonadetes; order Gemmatimonadales; family Gemmatimonadaceae; genus JAABRT01. Next base: position 26,380 of record JBBRDP010000008.1, on the reverse strand, counting down.
TCATGGGTCATGCGCTTCCATTCGCAGACCGCCGGCGTCACGCTCACCGCACAACAGCCCATGAACAACGTGGTGCGCGTCGCGTATCAGGCGCTCGCGGCCGTGCTCGGCGGCACACAGTCGCTGCACACCAACAGCATGGATGAAACGCTGTCGCTCCCCACAGAAGAGGCCGTGCAGGTCGCGCTGCGTACGCAACAGGTACTGGCCTACGAAACCGGCATCCCCAATGTCGCCGATCCACTCGGCGGCTCGTACTATGTCGAAGCCCTCACCGACCAACTCGAAGCTGAAGCCGAAGCGATTTTTTCGCAAATCGACGAAGCGGGTGGTGTGGTGCAGGGGCTCGAAGACGGCTGGTTCCAGAAGCGCATCGCCGAAGCCGCCGCACGTCAGCAGTGGGAGATCGAACAGCGCCGCAAGTTGGTGGTGGGCGTCAACGAGTTTGTCACGGATGAACCGGAGCTGTCAATTCCGCTGCTCAAAGTGGGAGCCGAGGCCGAGCGTGAGCAACGACGACTCATGGCGACCATGCGTGCGTCGCGGGACAACGATCGCGTGACGTCAGCGCTCAATGCCTTGCGCACCGCCGCTCGAGGCAGTGACAACGTGGTGCCGTACATTCTGGAGTGTGCACGCGCGTACTGCACCCTGTACGAAATCCGCGCGGCGCTGGAAGATGTCTTTGGCGCGTACCGCGAACCGGTGTTCTTCTGAGTCCGGCCAAGCGATCGACTCCTGCCCGTCAACCATCGCCGCGCCCGAAATCGGCGACCATTGCGCCATGGTGGGCGACCCATTTTGACGCGCAGTACCTGCACGAGTACGAGCCACTTTTCACGGCCACGCGTGATCGCGAGGAGGTCAAACGACTCGTCGAGCTGCTCGGAGAACTTCCATCAGGTTCGCACGTGCTTGACTGTCCGTGCGGTCAGGGCCGTCACGCGCACCTGCTCGCGGAAAACGGCTATGTCGTGGACGGACTCGACTACTCCGCCGATTTGCTGGAGGTTGCGAAAGCGCGGGGAACCGGAGCCTCGTTGCGCTACGCGCGGGGTGATATGCGCAAGCTGCCGGCGCGTTGGAGCGGACGCTTTGATGCGGTGGTCAACCTGTTTACATCATTCGGCTTTTTTGACGCACCGGGCGATGACCGACGCGTACTCGCGGAGTTCGCGCGCGTGCTCAAGCCCGGTGGATTGCTCGTGTGGCACGGCGGCAGCCGCGATGGCGTGATGGCCAAGTTCCTCGCGCGCGATTGGTGGACCACCGCCGATGGCACAATATTCGCTCACGAGCGGCGCTTTGATCCGCTCAGCGGCTTCCTCCATGTGCACGCCTCGTGGCGCGGTCCCGATGGCGACGGCGAGCGGGAGCACAAGATCCGGCTCTACTCCGCCACGCACCTCTCTGAGCGGATGGCCGAGGTGGGGCTCGTCGTCGAACAGGCGTTCGATGGGTGGACGGAACGTCCGCTACATCGTCGCGCCAGCGAGATGCTGCTGGTCGCACGCAAGGATACCCCCTAACTTTCAGGAATGTCACGTCCAATACGAGTTCTCGTAGCCAAGCCGGGCCTTGACGGGCACGACCGCGGCGCCAAGGTGGTGGCCGCCGCGCTGCGCGATGCCGGTATGGAAGTCATCTACACCGGGCTGCATCAGACGCCCGAAATGATTGCCTCCGCAGCGATTCAGGAAGATGTCGACGTTGTCGGCCTCTCGATTCTTTCGGGCGCACACATGACGCTGTTTCCGCGCGTGCATGACTTGCTCGTCGACGCCGGACGCGAAGACATTCTCATCACCGGCGGCGGGATCATTCCGAAAGAGGACATGGTGGCGCTCGAAGAGCGTGGCATCGGCCGACTGTTCGGACCCGGCACCAGTACGCAAGACCTCGTGGACTTTATCCGCGTATGGTTCGCCGAGCATAAGGCGCAGGAGGCATGAGCACGCGATTGCGGCAACTCTCGACCGAGGTTCGCGAGCTGGAGGCGGCGCTGCGCCTGGGGGGTGGAGCCGCGCGAATTGCCAGGCAGCATGAGCAGGGCAAACTGACGGCACGTGAACGTGTCGCGGGCCTGTTCGACGAAGGCACGCCGTTTCTCGAAATCGGATTGCTCGTCGCCCACGATCGGTACGATGGACAGGCGCCAGCGGCTGGCGTGATTACGGGCTTGGGCATGGTGCACGGCCGCGAGGTAGTCGTGGTGGCGAACGACGCCACGGTGAAGGCCGGCTCGTGGTGGCCCGAAACGATCACCAAGATTCTGCGCGCGCAGGAAGTCGCGATGCGCTGCCGCGTGCCGATTGTGTATCTCGTTGATTCCGCCGGCGTCAACCTGCCCTATCAGGGTGGTGTGTTCCCCGGGCAGTATGGCGCGGCGCGCATTTTCTATTACAACTCCATCATGCGCCGCTACCTGCGGATTCCGCAGTTTTCCGCCGTGATGGGGCAGTGCGTGGCGGGCGGTGCGTATCTACCGGCGCTCAGCGATGTGATTCTGATGGTGAAGGGCACATCGTTTATGGGGCTCGGCGGACCGAATCTCGTGAAGGGGGCAACAGGTCAAACGGTGGACGGCGAAACGCTGGGTGGTGCGCTCACGCACACCGAAGTGAGCGGCGTCGCGCACTACGCGGTTGACGACGATCACGCGTGTCTGGCGAAGCTGCGCGATTTGATTGCGCGCTTACCGGCGCCGCCGCATCGACCCAAGGTCGTCGCTGACACGGCGCCCGCGACCGATCCAGCGTCGCTCTACGACATGCTGCCCACCGATCACCGCATGTCGTACGACATGCACGATCTGCTGCGGGCCGTGCTGGACGATGGCGACATCGATGAGTTCCAGCCCAACCTCGCGAAGGAAATGATTTGCGGGGATGCGCACATTGAAGGCATCGCGGTTGGGGTCATTGCCAATCAGCGTGGCTTGATCAAGGGACGTCCCGGTGAACGCCCGCGCTTTGGTGGCATCATCTACGCGGAGAGCGCCGAGAAAGTGGCGTTCTTCATTGATCGCTGCGATCGACAGGGCTTGCCCATTGTGTTCGTGCAGGACGTAAGCGGGTTTATGGTGGGCCCCGACGCTGAGCACGAGGGCATCATCAGGGCCGGCGCGCGTTTCGTGGAAGCGATGGCGTGCGCGCGCGTGCCCAAGATCGTGCTCACGGTAAATCACGCCAGCGGCGCCGGCTACTACGCCATGGCGGGTCAGGGGTTCGATCCCGATTTCATTTTGTCCTGGCCGACCGGACGTATGGCGGTGATGGAAGGGGAGTCGGCGGTGCAGGCGGTGCATGGCGCCACCTTCGAGAAATCCAAAGCCGCCGGCGTACAACCATCGGCCGCGGTACTCGAGTCGGCCGATGCCATGCGCGCCGACTACGATGAACAGCTCGATGCGCGTTACGCCGGCGCGCGCGGGTTCATTGATGCCATCGTGTATCCTGAAGACACACGCGACCTGCTCGCACTGGCACTGCGCGCGTCGTTACACAATCCCGGACCACACCTCGGTGCGTTCGTCTTGCCTCCCATGCCGATGACGGGCGCCTGATGGCGCCGCGATTCGCTCCCAATTGCCATGTCTGATTCCAGTCCGTCGGATCGAGTTGTTCGCGTCGCCAGTGGCCAGGGATTCTGGGGTGACTGGCTTGAAGCGCCGCGTCGTCAAGTTGAAGGTGGTCAGGTCGACTATCTCATGCTTGACTACCTCGCCGAAGTCACGATGTCGATCGTGCAGAAGCAGAAGGAGCGCGATCCGAATATGGGATACGCGCGCGACTTCATTGGCGCGATGGAGAGTGTATTCCCCGCCGTGGCCGATCGTGGTGTGAAAGTCATCGCCAACGCTGGCGGTGTGAACCCGGTCGCGTGTGCGCACGCGCTGCTCGCGGCGGCCGACACGGCCGGCGTGCGTGGTAAACTGAAGCTTGGTGTGGTCACGGGCGACGACTTGTTGCCGCGTCTCGATGAACTGTTGGCCGCCGGTCACGAACTCAAGCACATGGAAAGCGGCGAGCCGTTGTCTACCGTGCGCGATCGTGTGATCGCCGCCAATGCCTACATTGGCTCCACGCCGATCGTTGAAGCGCTTGAGCGTGGCGCGAATGTAGTGATCACCGGTCGCAGCACCGATACGGCGCTCACGATGGCCCCGCTGCGATACGAGTTTGGGTGGGCCGCCGACGACTGGGACAAAATGGCGTCTGGCATTGTGGCCGGTCATATTCTCGAATGCGGCGCGCAGGCGTCCGGCGGCAACTGCCTGCACGACTGGCGCAACATTCCCGATTTGGCCAACGTCGGCTATCCAATTGCCGAAGCGAGCGCCGACGGCACGTTTGTCATTACCAAGCATCCCAACACCGGTGGTCGCGTGAGTGTGCCGGGCGTGACCGAGCAGTTGGTGTACGAGATGGGCGATCCGCACAGCTACATCACGCCCGACGTTGTGGCCGACTTCACGTCGATCCGGCTGCAGTCCGACGGCGAGAATCGCGTGCGTGTACACGGCATCACCGGAGGGCCGGCGACGCCGTTCCTCAAGGTGTCCATCGCGTACCGCGCGGGCTACAAGGCCGTTGGAACACTGGTCTACGCGTGGCCCGATGCTATGGAAAAAGCGCAGCTCGCCGACCGGGTCCTGCGTGAACGGTTGCACAATCTCGGACTGACGTTCGATCACATCCTCACCGAATTCGTGGGCGTATCGTCAACGCACGGTACGCTGGCCGGCGAGGCCGGCGATGTGCCCGAAGTACAGCTGCGCGTCGGTGTGCGGGGGCCGGATCGCGCGGCCGTGGAGCGCTTTACGCGCGAGCTCGCACCGCTGGTGCTCAATGGCCCGCCGAGTGTGACGGGATTTGCCGGCGGTCGCCCCAAAGTTGAAGAAATCGTCGCCTACTGGCCTGCGCTCATCGACAAGCGCGCTGTATCGACTCACGTTGACATTCTGGAGTAACGCGCATGCACGTACGTCTGCTCGATATCGCGCACGCGCGCAGTGGTGACAAGGGTGACACCGCCAATGTGGGCGTGATCGCGCTCAAGCCGGAATGGTATGCCGTGCTCGATCAGTATCTCACGGCTGACGTCGTGGCCCGGCACTACGACGGACAACTCACCGGCCGGGTGGAGCGGTTCGAGTTACCCAATCTTGCCGCGGTGAACTTTCTTTTACACGGCGCGCTCGACGGCGGCGGGACGTTGTCGCTCAAGACCGATGCGCAAGGCAAGGTGTACTCAACATCGGTGCTGCGTCTCGTACTCGACGTGCCCGATGCCGTTGCGCACGCGGCCGGTTTGCCCAGGGCACCAGCCGCGTAGTCCATCGTGACCACGATGACGCACGTAAAGCTCGGCCTTACGATCATGGGTTTGCTATTCTTTGCGGCCGGAATGCGCACGGCTGAAGAGTGGCTGCGCTGGGTTGGAATCGTGTTGCTCTCCGTCGCCGTGGTGCTTCGGTTCGTAGAGCGCGCACGCAAACGCCGCGACGAGAGCTGAGCGTTGCGACGCGCGGCTACGGATTTGGCGACCGCAATGGCGACGCGCGCGACGATAGCGCGTGCAGCCGAAGCTCACCGTCAGCCCAGATTCAGCGCACCGAATTCGTCAGCGTTCGCATTTCGATGAGACGTAGTCCACCGTTACCGGCGGCGACGAACAGCATCGGGTAATCGGTCGCCACAAAATTCGCTGAGAATCCGTCCGGCAGTCCGAGCCGACCCATGGGCGTGAGCTGCGGACGGTTTGTTTGCGCGGTGGTTTGATCAGTGGTGTGCGTAACCCATACGCCCGCGCCACCGTTGGCCGAAATCAGAAAATCGCCCGCAAAACCCACGGCGTTGGTCACGGCATACTCGCTCGGCAGGTTGCGCTGTTCCGGACGCGACACGCTGCCCACGACGGTTCCCGTCACACGGCCGTTCTGCCGGAGTTGCAACACCTGCACGCCGCCATCGGCCGCGCCCACAAAAGCCCACGTGGCCCGCGTGGTGATTGACGCCTTGCCGCCCGCCATCGAGAGACCGTCCACAGTGAACTCGCGCAGCATTTTCATAGACGATTGATCGTACAGCCGAACGCGTCCCGGCGTGCCACGGACCACGGCCATGACCGAGTTCGCATTCGGTGCGACCGCGCGGGCATCGGAGAACTCATCGAACAGCAGGGGCTTGAGCGTCGCCTCATCGAGTACCGTGAGGCCACCTTCACGCTTGCCACCGGTTCCTGTCGTTGCCCACAGTTTTCCACCCGCGATCGCGATGCCCGTGACGATTTGACTCGGCAGCGCCACACGCGCCGACTCGCTGGTGAGCAGTCCGTCGCGCAGCGTGATGACTTCCAAAACCGCATTCTCACCCTGTTCCCGGTCCTGCGAGCCCGTGCCGAGATACAGTCGACCGTTCGAGACGGCGAGCGTATGGATGTCCGTTCCAACAAATGTCGCGTGCGATACCAGGCGCGGCACCGCGGGATTGCGCACGTCGAACACATCAATCGCTCCCTGCGCGTCATCACCCGCGAGCGCGTAGGCCACATACGCCAGACCATCGGCGAAGGCCGCGTGCGTGGCCTGCAGCGAGTGCTTCTCGATTCGTGGCGGGAGGACCTCCGCGTGCTCCTTGAACGCCATCTGATCGCTCGGTGCCGCCACCGCGTTCGTGCGCATCGACGAGATCGTGTCACTGGTGAACAACGAAAGCTCGCCGCTGCGCTCGAGCATGCGTACCGCAAGCGCATTGGCGTCGTTGATGACGGTTACGCGGTCTTGCTCCGGCTGCAACGTGGTGAGCGGAGCGGCCAGATCGGTTGAGCACCCGATGGTGGCGAGCAGAAGGGCGGTGGCGCTGAACAGCGCCAGAGAACGTGTCGATTGCATGAGTGCGGTAGGGAGGGGGGACTCGGGGCGTCAGGCGCCACGCCGGCGGGATAGTCGTGTGCAGATTAGAGGTGCAATCACCGTGCCGGGTGCGGCGCGGGATTGCCCTCCGATTCACGGAGTTAAACCGTTGCCGTGCAGAGACTTCCCTACTCCGGAAAAAGGAAAACAGCACGCAGGGAGTTGGCGCGTGTCGTTTTCCAGTTGCTGATTGCCAGAATGCTCGCAAAGTGCACTCGGCCACCGTTGCTCGCGGTTAGCTCTTCGCGAGCGACTCGACGTCCGCTCGCGCCGCTGAAGTCACCACACCGCGAAACCCACGACGCTCCATGCGTCCCCAGTCGGTGCGACCGCGCATGAACCGCCACAGTCCGCGCACGCGCCACACCACCGTGAGTTGCCGATAGCCAAACGTCTCAAGCAGCGACCACCCGATCACCAGCAGTCGATCACGCGTGCGGCGGTAGCGGGGGAAGCTTAGCTCGTCGGCCAGCAGCGCCAACGTGCCGTGAATCGCATTCAATCCGTACGCCAGTGCGAAGAAAACGAGCGCGGCCTCCCCGTGCAGCGCGCCCAGCAGCACCCATGTGGCCAGTGCCACCCAGCCGAGCAACTCGGTGACCGGCGCGAGCAGCTCGACGATGAGAAAGTAGGGCAGGCCAACCATTCCCATCGCACCATACCGTGGATTGCCGATGAGTCGGCGGTGCCGCCATAGCACGTCGGCGAGACCGCGATGCCAGCGGTCCCGCTGCCGACCAAGCGCTGCGATGGACTCCGGCACTTCGGTCCACGCCACGGCATCGGGGACAAACACCACCTTGTGTCGCTCCCGACGTTCGTACGCACGGCGCCGCAGCTTGATCACCAACTCCATGTCCTCGCCCACGGTATCGTGCGTGTATCCACCACAGGCAATCATCGACTCGCGATTGAACAATCCGAACGCGCCCGAGATGATGAGCGTCCCACCCAGACGATTCCAGCCGAGGCGGCCGAAGAGAAAAGCACGCAGATATTCGCCCACTTGCAATCCGGCCAGTGCGTTCCCCGGTGCCGCCGTTTCCAGCACGCGACCACCACCAACGCGGGATCCGTTTGCGACACGAATCATGCCGCCGGTCGCAATCGTGTGCGCATCGGCGAGAAATGGACGTGCCAGGCGGGGCAAGGCATCGGCGTCCACAATGGTATCCGCGTCAATCACGCACACCAGATCACCGGTGGCGAGATTCAATCCGACATTGAGCGCGTCGGCCTTACCGCCGTTGGCCTTGTCGACCACCACCAGATTCGGATGCGACGTGGAGCGGTACAAACGATGCACCGGCTTGGTGTCGAGACGTCGCCAGACGATCGTGTGCACCGGCACCAGCGCAAAGCGTTCGCGCAGCACGTCCAACGTGCGATCCGGTGATCCATCATTGATGACGACGAGCTCTAAATTCGCGTAGTGTAACGACAACAGCGCGGTCACACTCTCGGCGATCGTGGCCTCTTCATTATACGCGGGTGCGAGAATGCTGATACTTGGCGACACCGCCGAGCCGAGCACCCAATGACGCGCTTCACCGCGCACGCGAAGCACATGCAGGCAGAGCTCCCACAGCGAGAACGCCACCAGGGTGCCGTACGCAACCACGAGCAACAGGAAGTATGCAAAGATCGCGCGGTCGAACTGCGAGAAGACCGTCGAATAGAGATACGAGAGTAGGGAACTCACGCCGCCATCCGGTGGAAGACGCTCTCCGGTAGATCAAGCACCAGTGACGCCATATCCACGGCAAACGGGTTGCTCGACGTGCGTGCGCGACGCAGCAGCAGCAGACCAACGCTCCCCAGGCGACGCAAGGCGAGCCCAGCTTCGCGTCGCACGGGGAAGCTGGCATCGGTCAGTCGCTCCGCGAGGGCCGACGCGGCGCCCCAATGCGCCATCTCGCCGATGGCGCGCGCCGCTGCTTCGCGAACACCCGCATCGTCATCGTGCAGGCGCTCCACCAGCATGGCTGCGGCCGAATCGCCGCCCAACGATCCCAGCACCGCGAGCGCGCGCGCTCGGACGAGCGCATCGGCATGCGCGCCAAGGCGCAGTGCCGGTGCGAGCAGATTGGGCTGAGCCAGTCCACGTGCGACAAGCAACCCATCGGCCAGCGCTGATGGATCATCGCCCTCGAGAAACTCCTCCAGCGCCACGGCGGCCGGATGACCCAGACGCAGCAGCGAGTCGCGTACCGTGAACCGACACAGGCGCGCCGGATCGGTGAGCCGTGCAACCAGCGAGTCGATGACCTGGCTGTCAGCGCGTGTGGCGGCCCAATGCAGAACCTCGGAGCGTACGGTGGGATTGGGATCATCGAGCAACGCACGAAGCGCCGGGCCATTGTGGTCGAGCACACCGAGCAGTCGCGCGCCGGCCAGACGTCGCCACCAGAAACGGCTGGCGCATGAATGTACCGCGTGGGTGATGAGCCCAATAGCACTCGCCACGCGCGCGAGACGCTCGATTGACTCGCCACGAACCGTGCGACCGAACTCCAATACCAACGCTTCACGCACGGGAAACGGGAGGCGCTGCAGCGCGGCAATATCGCGTTGGGCATCGGGCGACGTCGCGATGAGCAGGCGCGAGAGCACATCGCGGGCACGAGCCTGCTGCACGGCGCGCCGTTCTCTCCACCATTGCGTGGCCGCGCCGCCGAACACCACGGCAAGCATCAGCGTGATCGCCAGCCCGACCTCCACAACGAGCAGGCGCGTCCCGAATGCCAGCAGCGGATCGTTGCCCATCACGTCACGCCACCAGTGCGCGACGTACACGCTCCGCGAGCACCGCCACACTGAACGGCTTCGCCACATAATCGAAAGCACCAAGCTCAAACGCCTGCAGCGTCTCCGCATCGCTGATGCGCTGACTCAACATCACCACACGCGTGCGTCGCAGCGACTGAGCGGCCGCGAGCGCCCGCAGCACGGACAGGCCATCGAGTGTAGAGAGGTTGACCTCCATCAGCACCACACGCGCCGAGATCAGCGGCTTGTCTCCCGTCAGCGCGGTGGCGGCTTCCGCACCGTCACGCATCCATCGCACGCTGTACCGACGTGCTTCCAGCGCATGCATCACCAACGATGCGGTGGCGGGGTCCTCATCCACCAACAACACGTCCACTCGACTTGGCGCTTGTTCACCGTGCACCCGTGATGCGGAGAACACATCGTCGGTCGCGTGCGCCCCCGCGAGCAGGAATGCACTATCGGCGGCGGCGTGCAGCGCGACAAGATCAGCGGCCACGTCGGGAGCCGCTGCAATGCCCGCACTGCACGTCACAGCGCACATCGCGCCCGCGATCCCCGGTTCTGACGATGTGCGCATCGCGTGCAACAGTTCCAACGCGCGTTCGCGAGCAATGATTTCATCGGCGTCGAACAGTCCCACCGCAATCTCGTTGGTGCTCCACCGCGCGATCACATCCTCGCCGCGGAACGCGTCACGCAACAGCTGCGCGAGTCGCCGGAGCGCCGAATCAGCCGCCGCCTGACCATGGCGGGATCGCACATCATTGAAGCGGTCGATGCGAAAGAGCAGGAAGGCAAAGCGCTGCTCGTGGCGGCGCGCGAGTCGAAGCAGGCGCTCGAGTTCGCGCTCTCCCTTGCTGCGACTGGCCAATCCGGTGACCGGATCCGTTTCGTCACGACGACGCAATGCACGGCTCAGTCGCAAGCGGTTGCTCACACGCGCCTGCAGGAGACGCGGATCGAGCGGCTTGCGTATCACATCATCGATGCCGGCGCAATACGCCTCGCGCGCGGCCGCATCTTCATACGACGTGACCGCGAGCATCACCGGTAGATCACGCCATCGGGGATCGGCACGCGTTGCGAGGCTCACATCCACGCCGGAGCATACGCCGAGCTGCGCACCCACGATCATGAGCTCGGGCACGACCATCTCGAGTGTTTCCCAGACACGTACCGGATCGAACAGGGTGTACACCAGATGTCCTGCGCGCTCAAGCGCGATCCGCGCGAGCTGACAGGCATACGGATCGGTATCGACCACCAGCACGGTGCCACGCGGCACGCGCTGCTCGTCCTTCAGCGCTGCGGCGCGTTGCAGCACCTCCGATGGCGACACCGGCAGTGGCACCGGACCCACTGCACCACATCGGGCAATGGCAATGCGCTCCTGCAGCTCGCCACTGCCACCAACCACAAGCGTCGGCACGCCGACTCGCGCAAGACGACGCAGGCTGGCGAGCCACGGCGACGATATCACGCACGGTAGTTCGATGACCACAGCTCGTGGCGCGAGTCGTCGCACGTCGTCGACCGGCGACTCGTGCGCCATCCAGTGGACATCAACGCCGCAGGTCAAACCCTCGGCAAGATAGTGTTCGGCCCGATCAGCGGTTTGTGTGAGCAACACGAAACACTCGCGCGCCACGCGCACGCTCGTTGCCGGTGTTGTAGCGACCGGGCGCTCCAGTTCACTGCGGAGTGCGACGACCTGATCGGCCAGGCGTGTGGCGACGGATCGGTCGAGGGCGTAGCGGGCTGCGAATGACTGTTCCAGCGCGCGTGCGAGTCGCGCACCGGTTGGCAAACCGAACGTGGGCATCGCGCCGGCGAGCGTATGCGCTTCCTGCTCGGCGTGTTCCCGAAGCGTATCAGTGAGCGTACCGTCCATGAGCGCAAGGATCGCGCGTTCCAGCACATCGAGTCGCTGCAAATGCCGCTCGCGCACCCGTCCAACGATCGCGTCCACGTCGCCGGAGTCAGGCGCGAAGTCACTCGTTTGCAGGACGGCGGAGGCAGACACGAGTAGGTGCAGGGCAGGAAGCGGCGGTCTTGGTGGGTCGGCATGATTTGCCTGGCCGATCGTCACCACTGATGTGGTGCCGTCGCAGAAACGACGGTTTTGCGCCCGCTTCGTAACACTCGCCGCGTACGACCCGGCAAAAAGTGCCGCTCTTAGTGCTGGAGTGAGTGGCGAGATTGAGGCGCGCCCGTCGTGCGGAACGCGTCCACGTTATGCACCGCTCCGTTCGCGCCATGCCTTGAGCACTTCCTCTTCCTTGGCTCGCGTTGCCCCGGCCTTGAGCGTGGCCTTCCGATCCGCATCACGAGAGTGATGAAACGCCAACGTTGCCGCAGTGGTGTCGGCGAGCGAGCGGAAGGTCAACCCTGCGGCAACCTCACGGCTCAAATCAAACCGCGCAAAGCCTTCGAATCCCGGTGTCGGCGGTCTCCACACCGGCATCTCCGCGTAGGGCCGCACGCGGTACTGCGCGAGAAACTCGAGCGGCACCCACGTCCACGTGAGTGGAGCGGTGGTCACGGCCGCGATGCCATACAGCAACTCGGCCACCGAACGCCCATTTTGCGGACCGACTGCCATGAACGTGCCGTAGGTGCGCGCCTCACACAGCCGCACTGCCCACTCGCACAAATCGCGCACATCGATCACCTGCACACGGTCTACGTCACCGTCGCCCGGTGCGAGAATCTCGCCGCCGCGCTCGATACGAACCGGCCAGTAGGTGAAGCGGTCAGTGTCGTCGCCGGGGCCGACAATCAATCCGGGACGGACGATCGTTGTGCGATCGCCGAAGGCCGCTTTCGCTTCCGCCTCGGCAAGCGCTTTCGCGAGACCGTACGGAAACGGTTGCCCTTCGCGCCAGTTCGGCGTGGTGGTCTTGGTCAGCAGCGGCGCATTTACCGTACCCGGCACCTTGCTGAGATCCGAAAACACCGAGCGCGTGGAGATAAACAGATACTGATCGACCGCATCCTTGAGCAGCGCCGCCGAATCCTTGACCCACATTGGTGCATCGGCGCGCGACGCGGAGTTGTCGATCACCGCATCCCACCGCCGGCTGCGGAGCGAGGCGAGATCTCCCGTGGATCGATCGCCCGTGAGTTCTTCGACACCGGGGAACACACCGGGCGCAGATCGCCCGCGATTGAAGATGGTGACCTCGTGACCACGCTCCACCGCGTATCGCACCTGATGCGGGCCAATAAAGCCCGTGCCGCCGAGAATGAGCAGTTTGATGCGCCGCGGTGCCGCCGTCATCTTCGGGCGTGGTGCACCAAGGACGAACGTCTCGTTCGCCGACGCGAGTGTAGAGGTGGTGCCCAAGCCGACGGCAGCAGCGCCGCCGGCGAGCCCGAGTTGCGTGAGAAAGTCGCGACGATTGTGCATGATGTTGTGTAAGAAAGGATGTTGGAAGACGCGACAGGAATATGCGGTGTAACGCTACGGCGTGACGGTCGCTCTCGGGAACGTGCCCGCTCGCATCGCCGCCTGATACGCGAATGTGGCCAGCACCACCGATGCTTGTTTGAGCGCGTCAACATCAACACGCTCATAGAAGTCCATGTTGGTGTGATGCGCGCGCGTATCGTATTCGGCGTAGTCCTGGATGGTGTTAAACCCGGGGAGCCCCAGCGCAGTAAACGCCAGATGATCGGTGCTGCCGATTTTTTCGATCACGTTGCGGCGGGCGCCGAGATCGGTGAGCGGCGCGAGCCACGCATCGAAGAGCTGCTTTGCGGACGTGTTGCCCTCGCTGTACCAACCGTAGATCGGGCCCGTGCCGGGATCGTTATTGAGATACACCGAAAATTTCTCGCGTGCAGCAGCGTTCGCGTCGCCCGCATAGTAGCGCTGCGCGTACGCACGCGAGCCCAGCAGTCCCTGTTCCTCGCCGCCCCACAGTGCCGCACGAATCGTACGGCGCGGCCGCACACCAGTCGCCTTGAGAATCCGCATCGCTTCGATCAACTCCGCGACCGCATCGGCATTGTCCGTGGCGCCGGTTGCGGAGTGCCACGAGTCGAGATGTGCGCCGATCAACACCACTTCGTCGCCCACATCGGGATCGGTACCCGGGATTTCCGCGATCACGTTGTAGCTGTTCGTGTCGGCCGTGTGATACTGCGTCTGCACGTTCACGCGCAACTTCAGCTCGGCACCGGCGCGGACCGCACGAACGAGCATGTTGTATTGCTCCGACGATAGAATCAGCGACGGCACCGAGTTCTCGGAGGAGCTGGTGCGACTACCCAACACAAAGAGCGTACCCTCGTTGCCTTCGGTGGGACGCAAAACGGCGGCGGCGCCGGCGCTCTTGAGCACCGTCTGCAAGGCGTTTCGCGATAGTGGGCCGGTGGCGTTGTTTGGGCGAGGTGCACCGATCGGTACCGACTCGTTGTGTTCGGTGGGTTGCAACCGGTCCTTGGTGATGAAGAACTCCTGCGGCCGGGTTGCCAGCACGATCGCACCACGAAGGTCCGCCGCATGTGCGCGCACGGAATCGGCATTGGCCAGATCGCCGATATAGACGGGCCGGCCCACGATTTCTCCGCTGGTTGAGGGCGTCCACGCTTCAGCGTACGCAATCAGCGGCATGTACCGCGGTTCGATGAGCTCCACTGTCTGCTGCTCAAGCGTCCAGCCGCGTCCGAAGGGAAACGACTCCAGCCGCACCTGCTGCAGACCCATCTCCCGAAACGTCGCGGCCGACCATTCCGCCGATTGTTTATAGGCTGGCGCACCGGTGAGCCGAGGGCCGATCACATTGGTGAGATGATCGAAGTACGCCAGCGCCTTGGAGCGATTCATGCCCTCCTCGCGAATTCGGGCGAGCGTAGCGGCATCCTGCGCATGGGCGGTGCCGGCGACCAGGGTGCAAAGCAGCAGCAGTCGTTTCATGGAACGCGTCGGGAGGGAGGGGGCGTCGCCCTGATCGGCGAGCACGTGATGCATAGCTTACGTACGCGCGCACGGATGCGCTGCCCAGAGCACCCGGGGCACCGCTTTCGCCTCGACGGCCCTGGAATCCGACTATCTTTCAGGGATGCCCCGTATTCCCGAGTTGCTCTCTCCCGCCGGCTCCCTCGACGCCGTCCGCGCCGCCGTCGCCAACGGCGCCGATGCCGTCTATCTCGGCGCCTCACGCTTCAACGCGCGGGACGATGGCGCGCAGCTCAGCATCGATGAGTTGGCCAAGGGCTGCGCCATCGCGCACCAGCGAGGCACGCGCGTGTACCTCGCGTTCAATGTGCTGCTTAAAACACACGAGCTGCACGACGCGCTGCGCTATCTCGGCGAGTGTGTGGACGCCGGTATCGACGCCGCCATCGTGCAGGACCTCGGCGCGGTGCGTCTCATACGTCGGGTGTACCCGTCGCTTGAGGTACACGGCTCCACGCAAATGACGGTGCACGATCCGGCGGCGGCGCGTGTGATGCACGATCTCGGCGTCGAGCGCGTCGTGCTTGCGCGCGAGAATACGCTCGCCGACATCCGGGCGATTCATGCGGCGGTGCCGGAAATCGGGCTCGAAACCTTTGTGCATGGTGCGTTGTGCATTGCGTATTCCGGCCAATGCTTCATGTCGGGGATGATCTCCGAGCGCTCGGCCAACCGCGGGTCGTGCGCGCAGTCGTGTCGCAAGGACTATGTGTTGACGGACGCCGCCAACGGCGAGGAGCTGGATCGCGGCTACTTGATTTCAGCGAAGGATCTCGCCGCACACGATCATTTGCAGAGCATTGCGGAAGCCGGCGTTGGGTGTCTCAAGGTGGAAGGGCGAAAGAAGAAGCCCGAGTATGTCGCGACGGTCACGCGCAGCTACCGCATGTGGCTGGATCGGCTGCGCGACGGGGAGTTTGCGCCGCCGCCCTCGAACGAGGTGGAGCCGTTGGTGCAGATCTTCTCGCGCGGGAATACCGGCGGCATGTACGGCGGTCGTGCTGGGCGCGACTACATCACGCGAACGCAGCCCGACAATCGCGGCGTCACGCTTGGTGTTGTGGTGTCGCGCGAGGGGTTTGACGTCACCGTGGACGTGCGTTCACCGATCGCCGACGGCGACGGCCTCGGCTTCGAGGCGCCGGTCGATGGCGCGTCGGCGAGTATTGGGTGTACCGTGAGCAACGTGCGAACGCTGCATGTGCGACACGGGTTGCATCGGCAGTCATTCACCGCGCGCGTTCGGGTTGATGCCGGCTGGCGGGTGGTGCGCACGAGTGACGCCACGCTGCTCTCCGATGCGCGCGCGACGTTCGCTGACGTCGCCGTGCCCGATCGCACCGGACTTGTTCGCCTCGACATGCGCGCGTTCGGACAACCGGGCGGCCCACTCAAGCTCATCGTCACCGACGGCACACAAACCGTGACCGTTCGGAGCGAGGTGCCGCTCGCCGTGGCCAGTAAGCGCGCGCTCGATGTCGCGCAACTTCGCGAACAGCTGGGCCGACTTGGTGAAACGCCGTATGTGCTCGGGGCCGTAAATACGGACGGCCTTGCAGAGGGCTGTTTTCTCCCGGTGAGCGCACTCAATCACCTGCGACAGGGTGCCGTCACGCAGCTCATGGAGCACCGCGAGTGGGATCAGTCGTCGCAGGCGGCGGAACGCGATGCGCTGCTGCACGCGTGTATCGCCGATCTCACGCCGGCGTCGATGCCATCACATGGCGATCTATTTCGGCTCGTGACATCGGTGTACACACTCGACGACGCACGCGCCGCCGCCGATGCTGGCGCAACAGAAGTCGTGCTTGATCTGTTTCTGCGGCATCCCACGCCGCCCGTCACACGTGTTCGGGCGCTGCAAGAGGAACTGCGTGCACGCGGCATCAGGCTGCGGTTGCGCACGCCCACCATCGTACGTCCCGATGATCGCAAGCGACTCAACAAGTGGCTCGAGTTGGGCACACCGATACTTACCGGGCATCTGGGACTCCTCGCCGAACTCTCGGCGGCCGGACGCGATGTCGTGGGCGACTACGCGCTCAACGTGTTCAACCCGCACACGGCCGATATTCACTTCGCGCTTGGCGCGAGACGTCTCACCACGAGCGTCGAACTCACGACCGACGAGATCGGCGCACTCGTCGCGCCGTGGGCAGGGCAGGGATTCGACGTATTCGTGTGGGGACGCCCGGAGGGCATGACGATCGAACACTGTGTGCTCTCGGCGGCGTTCGATCGCGAGCCCACCACGTGTCGGGACCTGTGTGTGCAGAAGCACGCCAACGTCACGCTCACCGATCCCACCGGCTACGAATTTCCCGTGGCCACCGACTCCGACTGTCGCAATCGCCTGCTACATTCGCGACCGATCGACGCGTCCGAGTTTGTGCCAGCGTTATGGTCGCATGGCATTCGCGGGTTTCAACTGGTGTTCAACGTGGCGGGTGATCCGGTTTCGGCGGTCACGGCTGCGTATCGCGCGGTACTCGACGCGCAGGCGCGCGGTGACACGCCCGATCTTGCGATGCCGCGTTCGCTGGTGCGTGCGGCGTTCACGCGTGGGCACTTTGCGCGTGCGGTGTAGTCGAACTATCATCGCGGTGTAGTCGCCGGATAGTCGCCAGATAGCCGCCGGATAGCCGCCGGATAGTCGCCGGATAGTCGCCGCGCAGTCTCCGTACAATCGCGGTCCGATCGCGGCAGTCGGAGCAGCTTCGGCAACCCTTTCGGCCCTGTATGCATCAAACTCCCGTAGTGCACGTGAGCAGGTCCCGGATTCCCCCGCGTTTTGGAGGCTCAATTCATGCCGTACGCTACTGCCCGGTCGGTGCCGCTGTTGGTGACGTGTTGCCTGCTTGCTATCGCGTGCAGCTCACCGGGCGATGTTCGCACATCGAGTTCCACGGTGACCGACTCGGCCGGCGTCGCAATCGTCACCGGCCCCGCCGTCGACACGGCACTGCCATGGACGTTGACGGAAACATTCCGCATTGGCGGCGCTGATTCCGGCGCGGGGAGTTTCTCGGCCGCCTACGCGCGAGGTGTGTCAACCGATGCAGCCGGCCGCATCTACGTGCTTGACCGGAAGCAGTACCGCGTGGAAGTGTTCGATGCCTCAGGCGCACACCTGCGTTTTCTCGGTCGGCAGGGAGGGGGACCGGGCGAGTTTCAGGATGCCTACGACCTCATCGTAAAGCCCGACGGCGAGGTGGGAGTTGTCGACTACGCGAAGAGCGCGCTTGTACGCTGGTCGACCGACGGCGAGGTACTTCCGGAGTACGCGTTCACCGACTTCTTCCCTGCTGGTCCAATCTGGCTGAGCAGTGACACGCTCGTGTTCGTTCACCGCGAGAACAAGGATCTCGCGAAGACGCAGGCGCTGCGCGTCCGCACGCCCACCGACACGTTCACAACACCAGCGCTGAACACTGTAACCTCCGGCATGGTCATGTTCAGCTGCATCGGCCTGAACATGCCGCCGATGTTTACCGCGGAGCTGGTGTGGACCGGTGACGCACGTCGGCAGGCCGTCACGCATCAGGTGCCGTATCGCATTGATGTGTACGAGGGCGGAGCGCTGACGCGCAGCGTGCGCCGCAATCTCACGCCCGTCACGCCGGACGAAACACACGTGGCTCGTCGGCATCCCGACGGCGGCATGAAAGTTCAGTTTTCAGGGGGCGCGTGTACGGTGCCGGTAGGCGAGTTGATCGAGAAGCAAGGTGTCGCCGCACAGTTGCCGATGATCGAAGCGCTGCGCTACGATCCCGCTGGTCGGCTGTGGGCACAGCGATACGGGTTTCGCGAGGAACCGCGCAGCGTGGATGTCTTCGCCGCAGACGGTGACTATCTCGGCACGTTAGCCGGCAAGTCCTTGCCGCTCGGCTTCATTGGTGATGATATCGTGCTCTTCGCCGAGGTCGATCCGGACACCGACCTTCCGTACGTGGTGGCATACCGCGTCACCGGCAATGAACGTCCATAGCAGCGAACGCCAATAGCGACGAACGCCAGCAGCGACGCTGCGGCAAGGCCGGCGCATCCGCAATATTTTGATGTCGCACCGCCCGCGCGACATCGCTACCATGCGGCATGTCCGCGACTGACCGCGCCCTATCGTCCGCCACGCTACTCGACGCCCGCGCCATGCTCGAGCGGCACTTTGGCTACCCCGATTTTCGCAAGCCGCAAAAGCCGGCCATCGAAGCGATCATTGCCGGTCGCGATGCGTTGGTCGTGTTGCCCACCGGCGGCGGCAAGTCACTCTGCTATCAGGTGCCCGCCCTCATGCGCGCCGGGCTCACCGTGGTGATCTCACCGCTCATTTCGCTCATGAAAGATCAGGTCGACGCGCTCGAACGGCGCGGCGTGCCGGCGGCGTTCATCAACAGCACACTGGGTGCGGGTGCTGTCTCCGATCGGCTCACGCGTGCGCAGCGCGGCGAGTTGCAGCTGCTCTATCTCGCGCCGGAACGCATGGATGCCGGACGCACGCTCGACCGGTTGCGCGATATCGGCGTGGCCATGCTCGCGGTCGACGAAGCGCATTGTATCAGCGAATGGGGGCATGACTTTCGCCCCGCCTATCGGCGCATCGGCCGCATCCGCCGCGGACTCGGCAATCCGCAAACCGTCGCGCTCACGGCCACCGCAACACCAGGTGTGCGTGACGATATCGTGCGGCAGCTGCAGCTGCGTGATCACGTGGTGGTGGTAGGCGGTTTTGATCGCACCAACCTGTCGTATTTCGTCGCCCCAACACGCACGCAGAACGACAAGGACAAAGCGGCGGTCGACGCGATTCGTGCACACACCGGGCCCGCGATCGTGTACACACCCACGCGCAAAGCGGTGGAGCGCGTCACACACGTGCTCACGCGCGCGCGGATTGGCGCGGTGGCCTATCATGCCGGCCTCGACGAATCACATCGCCGTCGCGCACAAGACGCATTCATGGGTGAAGCGTCGCGTGTCATCGTGGCCACGAGCGCGTTTGGCATGGGCATCGACAAACCCGACGTGCGGCTGGTGGTGCATCACGCCATGCCGGGTTCACTCGAAGCGTACTATCAGGAAGCCGGGCGAGCCGGACGCGATGGCAAGGACTCGGTGTGCGTCTTGTTGCACGCGTATCCCGATCGCTTCACGCACGAGTATTTCCTCGAGGGTTCGCACCCCGACCGATCAGCCGTGGAAGTGGTGTGGCGCACGCTCCGACACGCCGCCGATCACCATGGATTTGTGCCGCTCACGCTCGACGAGTTGCAGGCACGCCTCCCAAAGGCGGTCAACGAACGTCATGCGGGCGCGGCCGTGCGCGTCCTGGCGCAGCACGGTTGTCTCACGGTCGAGCCTCCGGACGCGAACAGGGTGTTTGTGCGGTTACTCGCGACACCAACGCGCATCACCACCGAACTCGTCGGCGATCGTGCGTACGATCGTGAGGTGCTGCGCGCGCTGTGGCGATCGGTCGGCGGTCGCATCGAGGATGGCGCCTCCATCGATCTCGACGGACTGCCGCCCGGACTAGGCGGTGCCATGGGCATCGTTCCGGTGCTCGAGCGCCTTGAGCACGAGCAGTTCGTCATTTGGGCTCGCTGTGGCGGCGGCTTCCGGCTTGAGGGCAGGGCCATCGTTGAAAATCAGGTGCCCGTCGACTGGCAGCTGCTCACCCGCCGACGCGCCGTCGACATGGACCGGCTCGACGCCATGCAGCGCTATGCGCAGACGCGCAGTTGCCGCCGAGCCTTCGTGCTCCGATACTTCGGGGATCCGGACGTGCGGACGGAGTGCGGAGCCTGCGATCGCTGCCTGGGCGCCACTCCTGACGCGTCGCCCACGTCGGCACGCGCGCGCACCACGGTGCGCCGCTGATGCCTTGTCCGTCATCCTTCGCACCAAGCGCCCTCATGCCGCAGTTCTTCAGTCGCTCGAGGCTCGCGATCGCGGCGGCACTTGGCGCGCTGTTTGCCTTCGCGTCGTGCAACACGCGTGATCCGGAAAGCGCCGATCTGATTCTGTTGAACGGGCGCGTCTTTACCATGTCCTGGCCCGATCCCGATCCAAACGGTGTACCCAGCGATCGTGCACCGTATCGCGACGGTCAATGGCGACACGACGCCACGGCCGTTGCCATTCGCGGCGACCGCATCATGTGGGTGGGACGTGACGACGGCGCGCGCGCCTGGCGCGGTGCAAATACGCGGCTCATCGATCTCAATGGCGCCACCGTGTTGCCTGGTCTGCACGACTCGCACGGCCATGTCGGCGAGCTCGGCGCCGCGATGTTCAAAGTCGATCTCATCGGCGTCCGCACACCGGCCGAAGCGATCGCACGGGTAAGGCGAGTAGCCGACACCCTGCCACCGGGCTCCTGGATCCTCGGTCAGGGGTGGGACGAGGGCGCGTGGGCGAACCGATACCCGTCGGCCGGCACGTTGACGCGTGCATTCCCTGCGCATCTGGTCTACCTGCGCGGCCTGCATGGTTTTGCTGGGTGGGCCAATGATTCGGTGCTCGCGCGCGCCGGCATCACCGACTCCACCCCCGATCCAATCGGTGGCAACATTCTGCGCACATCAGGCGGCGTTGCCACCGGCATCGTGACGCAACGCGCCGTTGCGCTGCTCGACGCCGCCGTGCCTCCGCTCACGGTTGAGCAAGCAAGTCACCATCTGCTGCGTGCGCTCGATTCGCTCGCGCGTGCCGGTTACACCATGGTGCACGACGCCGGCGTCGACGGATTGCATCTCGACGCCTACAGGCAGCTCGCTGACGGCGATGCGTTGCCCATTCGGGTTTATGCGATGTTGTCCGCACGCGACACCGCGCTCGCCCGGGTCTGGACCGCCAGCGGACCGGATACCTCCACCGCGAGCAGACTCACCATTCGCAGTGTCAAAGCCTACTACGACGGCGCGCTCGGCTCGCGCGGCGCACGACTGCTCGAAGCATACGCCGATCTTCCCGGCCACCTTGGCGTGAGCGGCTCGGGCTATGGTTTTGACACGAGCGTGGTGGCCGCCATGATGCGGTCGGGTTTCCAGGCCTCGATTCACGCCATTGGCGATGCCGGCAATCGCGAGACGATCGATTTTCTCTCCGCCGTCATGCGCGACGCCTCATCCACTCGCCTGCTTCGGCATCGCATCGAACACGCGCAGGTGCTCACGCCAACCGACGCGCGTCGAGTGAGCGAATTGAATCTCGTCGCCTCGATGCAACCGCCGCACGCGATCGAGGACAAACCGTGGGCCATCGATCGGCTCGGCCCCACACGCATCCTGGGTGCATACGCATGGCGTACGCTGCGTCGCGCCGGCGCCAGTGTCACATTTGGCAGCGATTTTCCCGGATCAGGTATCTCACCGTGGTACGGTTTCTACGCCGCGACCACCCGTCAGGACACCGCTGCCACACCCGGCGACGCATTCGTGCCCGCAGAACGACTCACCATTGAAGAAACCGTCCGCGGCTACAGCACGTGGGCGGCCTGGGCCACCTTCAACGAACGGTCGGGCGGAACGATTGTGATCGGTAAATGGGCCGATCTCACCATTCTCAACGCCGATCCGTTTACCACACTGCCGTCACGCCAGTGGCTGAATCATGGCGTCACGTTCACCATCGTGGGCGGGCGCATCGTCTACTCGGCGCCGCCCACAGACACTGCAACATCCACGACCGCCCGCTAGTTTGCTCTGCCTATGGATGACTCTCTCTACTTCTCAGAATCCCATCTCGCCGTGCGCGAGATGGTCCGTGCCTTTGCGCAAGAGCACGTAGCCCCAGTCGCGGCTCGCCACGACGCCGATTCCACCTTCCCCTGGGAAAACGTCAAACGCATGGGCGAGCTCGGCTTGCTCGGCATCCCATGGAGTGAAGAACTCGGTGGCGCCGGCTTTGATACCATCGCGTTCATGATTGCCATTGAAGAACTCGCGCGTGTGGACGCCTCGCACAGCATCACGATTTCGGCGCACACCACGCTCGGCACGTCACCCATTGTGTACTTCGGCACGCCGGAGCAGCAGCAGCGTTATATCCCGATGCTCGCGGCCGGCAAGGTGCTCGGCGGCTTCGGACTCACCGAAGAATCGGCCGGCAGTGACGCGGGTGGCACGCGAACCACCGCCGTGCGAAAGAATGGTCACTATGTGCTCAACGGCTCCAAACGTTTCATCACGCACGCGGGCGTGGGTGAAGTGTTTGTGGTGACCGCCGTGACTGATCCCGAGAAGGGTACCAAGGGAATCTCGTCGTTCATCCTCACGAAAGACACGTGTGACCTTGAGGCCTGCAAGGCACTCGGTATTGGTCATGACGCGTCGCTGCCGAATATGGTCGGATTCCGCGCCGGCAAAAAGGAAGACAAGCTCGGGTGGCGTTCGTCCGATACACGCGAGCTGTTGTTTGATAATGTCGAAGTGCCCGCCGAGAACCTGCTTGGCACCGAGGGGCTCGGTTTTATCAACTTCATGAAGACGCTCGATGCCGGCCGCATTGGTATCGCGGCGCTATCGATTGGCATCGCGCAGGGTGCCCTTGATGAAGCGCTCAAGTACGCGTCGGTCCGTAAGCAGTTCGGCCAAACCATTGCGTCGTTTCAGGGCATCGCGTTCCAGCTGTCGGATATGGCCACAGAGCTCGAGGCTGGCCGTCACCTTGTGTATCACGCCGCCTGGCTTTCGCAGAACGGCAAGCCGTTTGGCAAGGAAGCCGCCATGGCCAAGCTGTTCTGCTCCGAGCTCGCCATGCGTTCCACGCTCAAAGCCGTCCAGATTCATGGCGGGTATGGCTATACCAAGGACTATCCGGTGGAGCGGTTCATGCGCGACGCCAAGATCGGTGAGATTGGCGAGGGAACCAGCGAGATCCAGCGTATCGTGATCGCGCGCCATTTGCTCAAGGAACTGGCGGGCTGACGCGCGGTGCCATATGTTTTAGTGTCCGGCAATTCGGTCTGCGTGACCGGACTGCCGAGGTGAAGGTCCCGAAGGCTCGCGCGACTCGCGGGCTTTCGTTGTTTCGGCGGGTGTCGTGCGCGCCAGCGTGCTCACCACGTCACCGCCGCACACCCCATCGCGCGTCCCGTGCCCACATCTCGATCGCACGCCGTCATGTTCTTCACCGGTTTTCGTCGCCCTCGGCGCGCGCTTTTGGCGCGCACTGCGGGAGAGTGTGGTGCGTACCCGTTCGGGTACCGCGCTTGCTCCGAGCGACCGGTCGTGACTGGAGTGAACGATCGCGCGCGATTGGCGGAGAGACCGGTCGTGAACTCAGGTGAGGCGCATTCGGCGCCCCTGACGCTATCCTTGCCCTTTGCCCAACGTCAGGATCGGACGCGCGCGGAGTCGCCGTGCCCCCGACCGACGTGGTCCCTCGATGAAACGCGAGATTCTCGTCAACGCCAACCCGCGCGAAACGCGGGTCGCTATCCTCGAGGACGACCTCCTCGTTGAACTGCTGGTCGACCGGCCCGATGCTCGGCGCATGGTCGGCGATGTGTACCTTGGCAAGGTCGAGGCGGTGCTCCCGGGCATTCAGGCCGCCTTCGTCAATATCGGGACTGAAAAAGCCGCGTTTCTTCACGCGTCCGATATTGTCGTCCCCGATGACGACGCCGATCCCGACGAGGACGAAGACGACGACGACGCCCCGAGCGGCGGTCGTCGGGCGAAAAAGGAACTGCCACCGATTCAGGACGTGCTCAAGCGCGGCCAGGACATTGTGGTGCAGGTCTCCAAGGAGCCCATCAGCACCAAAGGCCCGCGCGTCACCGCGCAGGTCTCGCTCGCCGGTCGATTCCTGGTGTATATGCCCTTTGCCAGCCGCGTGGGCGTCAGCCGCAAGATTGGCGAGCGTAGCGAGCGGCAGCGCCTGCGGCAAATGCTCACGGAGTTGCTCCCGCCCGACGCGGGCGGTGTCATTGTGCGCACGGTCAGCGAAGACGCCACACGCGAAGTGTTCGAACGCGAGCTCAACTCACTCATTGCCGCGTGGAAGCGCATCAAGCGCAAGAATCAGTTCTTGCGGGCACCGGCGCTCATTCATCGCGAGACCAATGTCACGCGTGGGCTCGTGCGTGACGTGTTCTCGAGCAAAGTGGACGCGCTCACGGTCGACTCACGACAGGTCTACAACGAAATCGTGGAGTACCTCACCGGCATTGCTCCCGATCTGGTGGATCGGGTGCGCATGTACGAAGAACCGGTGCCCCTCTTCGACAAGTTCGATGTCGAAAAGGAAATTCGCGATCTGTTCAAGCGACGTTGCGACCTGCCGTCCGGTGGGTACCTCGTGATCGAACAGACCGAAGCGCTCGTCTCCATCGATGTGAACTCCGGCCGCTACACCGGCAAGAAGGACCCCGAGAAAACGATCTTCCGTACGAACAGCGAGTCGGCCAAGGAGATCGCGCGCCAGCTGCGGCTGCGCGATGTGGGCGGCATCATTGTGTGCGATTTCATCGACATGGAAACGCAGGCGAATCGGGACCGCGTGCTGCAGGAGTTGCGCACGCACCTCGGGCGGGATCGGGCGCGCACCAAGGCGTTCGCCGTGAGCGAACTGGGCCTCATCGAAATGACGCGCCAGCGGGTGCGGCAGAGTCATTGGCAGAGCATGACCGAGGCGTGCCCCACGTGCGCTGGTACCGGTCGCGTGTTCTCGCCGGAGACCATTGTGCGCCGGTTGGAGCGGGCCGTGACGCGCATGGGGGCCGAGGGGCGGAAGGACGCCATGCTGCTGCGGATGCATCCTGACATCGCGCTGCATGTGCTGGAAGAAGAGCGTGATTTGCTCAAGCGGCTGGAGAAGGTGGCCGGATTCTCGGTGGAAATGCGGGACGATCCGTTGCTCAAGCCCGACGAGTACCGTCTGGTGGTCAAAGGCGCGGAACGGGACGTCACGCAACAGTACGCGCTGGCCTGATCTCGTGATGGTGCAACGTGTTGTACCGTCAGACGTTGACAGCCCGCCGAGTGCAGGATAGGTTTCTGGGCTAGATATGGACGCTGACCGAATATGTTCGGCGTCCCCTCACAGGGGTGCCTCCTCGGCGGGGCGCGATGCCCTCTTTACAGTCTTGAGCAATATGAGCTACGCGATCATCCGCACCGGCGGCAAGCAGTTCCGGGCAGAAGCCGGCAAAACCCTTCGCATCCCATCGTTGATGGGTGATGCGGGCACCACCGTGGAGTTCAACGAAGTCCTGCTCGGCTCCGATGGCACGACCACGCGCACCGGCGTTCCCACGCTGTCGGGCGCGACCGTGACCGCAGAAATTGTCAAGCACGGCAAGGACGACAAAATCGTCGTCTTCAAGTTCAAGCGCCGCAAGAACTATGCGCGCAAGCAGGGACACCGTCAGAAGTTCACCGAAGTCCGCATCACGGACATCGTCCTCGGCTAACCGTTGCGGCACCGGAGATTGTCTTCGGTGCTTTGGAGATAGACATGGCTCATAAGAAAGGCGTCGGCTCTTCACGCAACGGTCGGGATTCCAATCCGCAGTACCGTGGCGTCAAGAAGTTCGGCGGAGAGTTTGTGACCGCGGGCAACATCATCGTGCGTCAGTGTGGCACGAAGTGGCACCCCGGCCGTAACGTTGGTCTGGGCACCGACTACACCATCTATTCACTGGTTGACGGTGTCGTCCAGTTCGAGCACAAGAACAAGAAGCGCCTCAAGATCTCCGTCATCCCGGTTGAGTACGAAATCGAGAT
>JBBRDP010000007.1:0-42352 GCA_038203795.1 Gemmatimonadales bacterium | reverse complement strand
GGCGCTTCGGTCGTGGTGGGATACATGTATGTGCTCCAGGCCTCAGCCTTCAAATCCGACTTCATACAGCGCCGAGATCTCGGTGCTGCCAAACAGGCGAACCATCTGGCGCTTCAGCCAGCTGGCCCGATACACCGTCGCCGTGCTTTCAAACTTTTCCGTCGTACCGAACGGAATCCGGCTTGGCGTGTTGTGCACCAGGACGGCGTCGCCTGGATCCACATTCACGCCATCGAGATCGACGTGCGCATGAAAGTGGTCATGTGTCGCTTCGAGGTCGACCGTGCACTTCACCTCGGTGCGTCGCGTGGTCACATACCACAAGAGCGCGCCCACGAGCGCCGCAGCACCCAGAAAAAATCCCATCATGCCTGCTCTCCAGCCAAAGTAGCGGAGGAACGCGCGGCCGGCACAGTCGCACCCTCCTTCGCCGGAATGAGTTCATACGCCTGCGAACGATAGAAGCCACGTTCGACCCGCTTCGTGCGACCGCTTTGCCACCCTCGCAGCGGGGGTGCCGCTGAGATCGCAGCCCGCAAGCTGCGCTCCGTGGTGGGCACAATGCGCGGGGAGCGATCACGAGTCGGAAACAATCGCCCGATCGCGAGCAACGTGCCAAGCACCGGCGTCCACGGCGCCACCGTGTATACAATGGGGCCTCGGCAGCGCACCGCAAGGGCCGACAACGCTTCGATCATGTGCGGCAGGTCGTAGTGAATGACGGAATCCATCGCGACAACCGCATCCACGTGGCCGCCGAACGACGGGTCCAACATATCACCCGCGTGAAAAGCAATGCGATCCGCCACACCCGCCGCCTTCGCGCGGTCGCTACCATAGCCAACCAGCGTGGGCGACAGGTCCACGGCGGTCACCCGCGCTCCTCGAACCGCCAGATCCACCGCCAGCATGCCGGTACCACAGCCGGCGTCGAGCACGTGCCAGCCGCTGAGATCCGACGGCAGCATCGAGAGCAGGGTGTGCCGCATCGTATCGCGGCCAGCGCGCACGGTCGCGCGCACACGGGACACCTTTTGATCGCTCGTGAGTGCTTTCCATCCATCAGCTGCGGTGCGATCAAAATACTCACCGATCCAGGCCCGCCGCTCAAGGTACTTATCCGATGCGGCGTGCGAACCCCCTGTCAGCGTTCCCTCGAACGACGGACCAGGAACCGGTGCAGCATCACGTAGCCCGCGGCCACCCGCCGGTAATTCTCCGGCAGGCGTAGGCGTGGTGAGCGGACTGACGTGTGTCATCAATCGAACCCGAGGAGATCAAAGATTTCGCGATCCTTCAGCGACGTGGCATACAGTGGCTCCACATCGTCGAGCATCGCCTTGGCCAGCTTGAGATACTCCTGCTGCACAACGAGAATTTCCGGCGTTTCTTCCATCTCGAACACCGTCATCTTCTTGAGGCGACTCTTCCGAATGGCGTCCACATCCTGGAAATGCGCCAGCAGCTTGAGTCCAACCCGTTTGTTGAACTTGTCGATCTCGTCCGTCTCGCGCGCGCGATTCGCAACCACACCGCCCAGGCGCACCTTGTAGTTCTTGGCTTTCGCCGAAATCGCCGCGATAATGCGGTTCATCGCGAAAATCGAATCAAAATCATTGGCCGTCACGATGATGCAGTAGTGCGCGTGCTGCAGCGGGGCCGCGAATCCGCCGCACACCACGTCACCGAGCACATCGAAAATCACCACATCGGTGTCTTCGAGCAGGTGATGCTCCTTGAGCAACTTCACCGTTTGCCCGGTCACGTACCCACCGCACCCGGTGCCGGCCGGCGGACCGCCCGACTCAATGCACATCACGCCGTTGTAGCCTTCAAACATGAAGTCTTCAGGACGCAACTCTTCACCGTGAAAATCCACCGACTCCAGCACGTCAATCACCGTGGGCACCATGCGCTTGGTGAGCGTGAACGTGGAATCATGCTTGGGATCACACCCGATTTGCAGCACCCGCTTCCCGAGCTTCGAAAACGCAGCCGACAGATTCGACGATGTGGTCGACTTGCCGATCCCGCCCTTACCGTACACGGCCAGCACGAGTGCACCTTCGATCTTTTGCTCACCGTCGAGGTGCACCTGTACGCTCCCTTCCCCATCTCCCACCGAGTCCATCATCGGCAGCTTCATCGATGTCGCCATGTCACTCTCCCCATATGCTTCGCCATTGCGAAGGCTCAGGTAGCCGCATACACGCCTTCGAGTCGATCTTCGAGCTCTGCGGCTGCATCGCGTAGTGCGTCGAGCGTCGCGTCGTCCGGAGTCCAGTATCCACGATCAGTCGCTTCCAGCAGACGCTGAGCCATACCCAGAGCGGCATTGGGATTCATCTCGGCGAGCCGGTCCCGCATCGTCTTGTCCAGCATGAATGTATTCGACACTTCTCCATACACCCACTGCGGCACCGCTTTCGCCCCACCCGTGGCCGACCAGCCGAGCGTCGTACACACGTGTCCGGTGAGATTGCGCGCCCCTTCGTACCCATACTCCAGCTGTCCCTCGTACCATTTGGGATTGAGCAGCTTGGTGCGGCTCTCAAGCTCCACCTGTTCCGTCAGCGTGCGCACCTTGCCCTGCGCCCCGGAGTAATCACCGAGATACACGGCCGGTGTATCGCCGCCGCGCTGCTGCGCGATCACGCGGGTCACGCCGCCCAGCGATTCTACATACTGGTCAATATCCGTCGCCCCGAGATCGACCGAGTCGAGCCCCTGGAACGAGACTTCGGCCGTGGCCAGAATCCGTTTCATCAGGGCCGGCTGTGCCACCGGGCGACCGTTCACGCCATACGCAAACGACTTACGCTGCACAAACTGATCAGCCAGTTCGTCCTCGTTCTCCCAGCGGCCGGTTTCAATCAACAGGTTCACGTTCGAGCCATACGCGCCATCCGCGTTCGAGAACACACGCAGCGCCGCTTCTTCGAGCGTGCACCCAGTCTCGGCCATCGTGGCCAACGTGTGCTTGCGAATGAAGTTCTGCGACGGATCTTCGTCCGCTTCCGCGCAGAGCTGTGATGCTTCGGCCAGCAAGCGCACCTGCAGCGGCAACAGATCACGGAAAATTCCCGACAGCGTGATCACCACATCAACCCGCGGACGGCCGAGTTGCGCCAGCGGCAGCAATCGCGCGCCGCACAACCGACCAACGGAATCAAAGCGCGGCACCACGCCCATGAGCGCCATCACCTGGGCCAGCGGTGCGCCTTCGCTCTTGAGATTGTCCGTGCCCCACAACACCACGGCCACCGTTTCCGGCAGCGCACCCGCATCGGCCACGTGCCGCTGCAGCAACGATTCGGCACGCGCGCGACCTTCCAGCATTGCCATCGCACTCGGCACGCGATATGGATCGAATCCATACAGGTTGCGACCGGTGGGCAGTACGGCCGGCATACGCAGCAAATCTCCGCCCGGCGCCGGCGGCACATAACGCGCGTCAAGCGCGCGCAGCACGCCGGGCACCTCGTGGTCTTCGCGCAGCTTGGGTTCCAGCTCACGCATCAGCTCAAAGTGCTGCTCGACGGCACGTTCATCGTGCACCCGCACACCGGCGTCACGCGCCGCCGCCCGTGTCGCGCGCCACGCCTCACTCGCACTCGCGCCCTGCACCACCGCTGCTACGCCCACACGCGCCAGTGTCATCGCCGTGCGGCGTTCTTCCGGGGTGGCATCGCTGCCAGCCATCGACTCTTCGAGTGACGCCAGTTCGCGTTCCGGACGTCCACCGCGGGCGATTTCCAGCTGCACATCCACGCGCGCCTCGGCTGGCATGCCTTCACCAACCACGTGCAAACCCAATGGAATCAGGGTGTACTCCAGCTCAAGCAACCGCTCGCGCAACGCGGCTACGCGCGCGTCCATCATCTCCATGGTCCACGCCGGCTCCGCCTTCGCCAACTCAACGGCCGCCGCTTGTTGTTGCACCAGTGCTCGAAGCGTCGCGGCCTCGTCGGCTTGCGACCGGTCGAGCTGGCGCCAGCGATCGAGCGTCGTCTTGAGCTCGAGCAGCCCCTTGTACAAGCCCGCGTTGGTGATCGGCGGCGTGAGATACGAGACAAGCGTCGCGTTTCCACGACGTTTGGCCAATGTGCCTTCTGACGAATTGTTGGACGCGTACAGATACACGTTCGGCAAGTCGCCGATCAGGCGCTCCGGCCAGCAAGTGCTGTCGAGTCCCGCCTGTTTGCCCGGCATGAACTCCAGCGCGCCATGTGTACCGAAATGCAGCACGGAGTCGGCGCGGAAGTCTTCCGCCAACCAGCGATAAAAGGCACTGAACGCGTGCGTCGGCGAAAACCCACCTTCAAACAACAGGCGCATCGGATCACCTTCCCAACCAAACGACGGTTGAACACCGATGAACACATTCCCGAGCTGCAGCCCCATCACAAACAACGATTGGCCGTCGGTCAGCTGTTTGCCGGGAGCCGGGCCCCACGTTTTCTCGATCTCGTCGAGCCACACTTCGCGCCGGACATGATCATCGGTGCTGATGCGCGCGTGCACGTTCGCGGGCGTGCCGTACTGCTCGCGGTTGCCCTGCGTGATGCGCTCACGCAGATCGTCCGGGCCCGACGGCAACTCCACCGTATACCCTTGCTCCTTGAGTGCGGCCAACGTGCGCTGCATCGACGGAAACACGGCGAGATACGCAGCGCTGCCAGTGTTGCCGGCGTTGGGCGGAAAGTTGAAGAGGATGATCGCGACCTTGCGATCGGCGCGCGGCATCTTGCGCAAGCGAATCAGACGCGACACACGTTCGGCCACACGCTCCACGCGCTCCGCGATCGGCTCCGACGCAGCGGCCGCTGAACCCTGCGCGGCCCGCCCCTTCCCACCAAAGACGGTGGGGATAATTGCGCCGTCGAGCTCCGGAATGGCGACTTGCAGCGTGGCTTGCAACGGGTTGAGGCCACGGGCGTCGGCCCGCCACTCTTCGATCGTCTGAAACTCCAGTGTCTGCAGCGACAGGTACGGTACATCGAGCTGCGTAAGCACCACCTGCGCGGCGGCCGAATCGTTGTACGCCGGACCACCCACGAGCGAAAAGCCGGTGAGATTGATCATTGCGTCGATCGTGGTGCGTCCGCTGCGATCGCGGAAAAAACGTTCAATCGCGGGGCGCGCATCGAGGGCACTTGAGAAGGCCGGGACCACGCGCAGTCCGCGCGCTTCGAGGGCCGTCAGCACGGCCGCATAGTGCGCGGTATTGCCGGAGAGCAGATACGAGCGCCCCACCAGCACACCAACGGTGCCGTTACGTCCCGCCGACGGCAAGGCCCGCGCGTCTTCCGTGAGTCCGCGGCCGGGGAGCGACGGATGCCACACGCCGGTTTCCGGATACTGCTCGGGGTCACGCGGTGCGAGCGCGCCGCGCAACGAAGCGCGCGGTCCGGCAGCAAACCGATCGATCAGATACCGAATCATCTGCTCGATGTTGTTGTCGGAACCGGCCAGCCAATACTGCAACAATAGCAGATACGCGCGCACATCCTGCGCCTTGCCCGGTACGAACTTGAGAATGGCCGGCAATGTGCGCAGTGCCTTCATCTGCCGCTCGCCGCTCGACTTCCCGTCGTCGCGCGAGCCGCGCAGTTTCTTGAGCAATGACAGCGGCGAAAACTTGGACTGCGGCGCATCACCACTCATGTCAAAGCGTCCCAACCTGGTGCACTTCACCAACTCGGGCGTGCAAAGCGCGCAGAGCACCGCGTCGGCATCGTCACGACGCGCTTGCACCGCCGCCAGCACCTCCTTCGCGTACTCTTCCTGAAACAGCTGCGTGCACGCAATGAAGTTCGCACTCGCGATATCGGCGCGTGCGCGCTCAGCCGACGCCGGATCGGTGCCCCAATCGGCCGCGACGTGCATCGACAAGGAGAGCCCCGGCATATCGCGCACGAGCGAGATCCGTGCCCGCTCGAACGCATCGGCCAGATGCGCGTCGAGCGTAACGATGACAAACTTGAGCGGTGTCGTGTTCACGGCTTTCGCCGATTGCTTAGCGGCCATAGTGCGCCTTCGCCTCATAGAGCGTGTCAATACTGATCCGCGTGAGCCCATGCTCAATCGCGTAGCGCTCCGCGTTACGCTTGGCCTTGCCGCGAACGAAGAACGGAATCTTTTTGAGTTCCTTCTCGGCGTCGGGCAGCCACGGCGTGTCGAGCGCGGAGTCCACAGACGTTCCCTCGTCGGTCGCGGTAGCAATCGCCTCCGCGGTCGCAAACGTATCAACGCCCGAGGCCGTTTCAACCGGCATCTCCAGCGTGACCGCCGACGGCACCGGTCGCTCCGCAGTCTCCTTGTCAGTCTCTTTGTCAGTCTCCGCGTCGGCCACGGCCGCCTTCCCATGCACACTGTGCAAGTGGCTGGGCACCGCGCCATCGGCGAACTCAAAATCTTCGCGGAACATCTGCAACAAGTGTTCTTCGAGGCCCATCATGAGCGGGTGCACCCACGTGTCGAAAATCACGTTGGCACCTTCAAAGCCCATCTGCGGGGAGTACCGCGCGGGCACATCCTGCACGTGAATGGGAGACGAGATCACTGCGCACGGCACGCCCAGGCGTTTGGCGATGTGCCGCTCCATCTGCGTGCCGAGTACGAGCTCCGGCGCCGCTTCACCAACGGCGCGTTCCACGTCGAGATAGTCGTCGGAGATCACGGCCTCCACACCGTACTTCGCGGCCACTTCACGAATGTCGCGCGCGTATTCGCGGCTGTACGTGCCCACACCGACAATCGTGAATCCCAGCTCTTCCGCCGCGATACGCGCCGCCGCTTTCACGTGCGTCGCGTCGCCGAACACGAACACCCGCTTGCCCGTGAGATACGTCGAGTCGACCGACCGCGAGTACCACGGCAGTAACGACTGTGATGCATCCATCGTGGACGCACCGAGGCGCTCGCGCTCGAGCATCGGCTGCACATCAATCCCGGCGACGTCACCAACTTCGAGAATGAACTCACGCGTGGCGCCGATGCCCAATGGAACCGTCTTGACCGTGGGCATGCCGAAGCTGCGTTGCAACCAGCGACACGTCGTGTCGGCAATTTCCGGATAGAGACACACGTTGAAGTCGGCTTCCGGAATCTGCTTGAGCGATTCAGGAGTGGCCGTGAGCGGCGCCACCACATGCACATCGACACCGATGTCCTGCAACAGGCGTGTCACTTCACGCACGTCATCACGATTGCGGAAGCCGAGCAGCGTGGGACCGAGCAAATTCGCCCGAGGGCGTCGATCGGTCGGGCGCGGTTCGCGCGTGACGCCCGGCGCCGGCATCTGCGGGAGCAGCAGCGTGCGCACCAGCTGATAGAAGGTCTCGCTCGCACCCCAGTTTTCCTTCTTGGAGTACGCCGGCAGTTCGAGGTTGACCACGGGAATCGGCAATCCCATGCTCTGGGCCAGCGAACCCGGCTGGTCCTGAATGATCTCGGCGGTACACGATTCCCCAACGAGCATCGCGCGCGGCTTGAAGCGCTCGTAGGCATCACGCACGCAGATCTTCACCAACTCCGCCGTGTCACCACCAAGATCGCGCGCCTGAAAGGTGGTGTACGTCACCGGCGGACGCTTGTCACGGCGCTCGATCATCGTAAACAGCAGGTCCGCGTAGGTATCGCCCTGCGGCGCGTGCAGTACATAGTGCACGCCTTCCATCGACGTGGCGATGCGCATGGCGCCCACGTGCGGTGGTCCTTCGTAAGTCCAGAGTGTGAGCTCCATCGTCGGACGACTCCGTTACACCGTAAGACGTTGTGCGCGCTCGAGCGGTCGGGCGAACAGTTCGGCCAGATCAGCGGCCTGGTCGTAGCCATGCGTGGGCGTGAACACGAGTTCGATCGACCACTTGGTACGCATGCCTTCGGCCTCGAGCGGATTGGCCAGACCGAGTCCACACACCGTGAGATCCGGACGTGCGTCGCGGCATCGATCAAGTTGCTTGTCCACGTCCTGTCCTTCACTGAGCGTGATGGTATCGGGCAACAGCGGCAACTCGGCTTCCACCAGCAAGCGATCGAGATACGGCGTCCCAACTTCCACCAGCTCCACCCCGCACTCCTGATATAAGAAGCGGGCCAACGGGATTTCCAGCTGCGAATCAGGAAAGAAAAACACGCGCTTGCCGCTCAACTGTTTGCGGTACCGGGCGAGTGCGCGTGTCGCGCGTTCGGCCGGCGCGCGAATTGCGTCATTTACCGTGTCGTCCGGAATCTCGAATGCGGACGCCGCAGCGCGCAGCCACGCGGTCGTGCCATGCACACCAAACGGATACGGCGCCTGCAACAGCGTCGCACCGCGCGCCTGAAGCGCACGGACCGTGTCGCTGAGGAACGGCTGTGCGAGCAGCATCCGCGTGTTCGCACCGACCGGCGGCAAATCGCGCGCGCGGCGCGGCGGGAAAAAACGCACCGGACCAATGCCCATTGCATCGAAGAGCCGGATGAACTGATCTTCCACCACATCGGCGAGCGTGCCGACGATCAGTAGTTCGGGCGTCGCCGTGGTTGCCTCGGGCATGTGCGGGATCATGCTCTTGAGGCACGCATCCTCGCCCTGCGTAAACGTGGTTTCGATCCCGCTGCCCGAATAGTTGAGTACACGAACCTGTGGGAAAAACCGCTCGTTCAAGCGCTCGGCGCCGCGGTGCAGATCGAGCTTGATCACCTCGGACGGACACGACCCGACCAGAAACAGCGTCCGGATATCCGGGCGTCGTTCGAGCAGCTGCGTGACGCAGCGATCGAGTTCGTCATTGGCATCGGCGAGCCCCGCGAGATCACGCTCGCCCAGAATCGCCGTGGCAAAGCGGGGTTCGGCGAAGATCATGACGCCTGCGGCAGACTGAATGAGGTGCGCGCACGTGCGTGAGCCCACGACCATGAAAAACGCGTCTTGCATTTTGCGATGCAGCCAGACGATGCCCGTGAGGCCGCAGAACACTTCTCGCTGGCCACGTTCCTTGAGCACCGGAAGCTGCGTGGCGTTGGAGATCAGCGGCGTGGGCACGTCGGTGCAGCCACCCATCGCACGCGGCGGGACAGTGGCAGTCACGAAACACCTTCCTTGAGCGCTGCGTCGGCCAGCCGGGCCGCTCGAAGCTTGAGGAGAAACTGAATGGCGTTCACCGTATAGGTCGCGTAGGCGGCCAGCGCGATGAGCATGTTCGTGCGTGGTTCCCACGCCGCAAACAGTCCGTAGAGATACGTGGTGTGCAAGGCAATCACCCCCATGCTGACCACGTCTTCCCAGAAAAACTTCTCGTGGAAGAGGTACTGCCCGAAGACCACCTTCTCCCAAATCGCGCCCGTCCACATGATCACGTACAAAAAGATCGTTTTCACGACCACCGACACGTTCGCGGCCAGCAAGCCCTCACCAGAGTTGAGGTACCGCAGGACGAGAAAAACCGAGACCATCATCGCGAGCAGCTGAAGCGGCGCGAGGATGCCCTGGACCAACGTCCACTTGGTTTTGTCACGCCGGATCTTCTGCTCGGGCGTGTACAACGGCGAACGTGTCTTCGCGACACGCGCGGCCGATTTCGTCTGAACTGCCGTCATCTGCTACCTCTTCCGGGGGTTCGCTACCCAGGTGCAGAGACAATAAGTCGCGGGTCCCCAAGTTGTCAAGCAAAGTTTACGTCAATTTTGCTTGACAACTCTTCGTCCACTTCGCATACTGATGCTCGGTCCACCAAAGCTAACGCGCGCAGCCCTTCGTGGGCGAAGGATGTCCCCCGATGATCGGTCCAACAGGCGTTCCTCACATGTCGGATGCCGACACGCCGCACGGCGGGATGTCGGAGTCGGTCGACGCGCGCCACGAGACTGCGTCCGCTCCGCTTCTCGACCAGGCGCTCCAGCGCACGATCGAGACTGAACTCGTACCGAGGTTGTTGATGGCTCACCGTATAGGAACATCCCCCCGACGCCTCGACGCCGAAACCGTGCGCCGGATCAGCGACACCGAACTCAACGCCTTCATTGATGAGGTCGTGGGGCTCGAAGACAGCGCCGCGCCAAACTTTGTCCGCCGTCTGCTCGACGAAGGCGTGTCCGTGGAGTCGATCTATCTCGATCTGCTCGCCCCCACCGCGCGCGAACTCGGCATTCGCTGGGAAGATGATGAATGCAGCTTTGTCGATGTCACGGTCGCCCTTGGTCGGCTGCAGCGCGTCCTGCGAGACCTGAGCCAGTACTTCCAGGCAGACGCATCCAAAGCCCCCGATAGCGCCGGTCATGTTCTGCTGACGTGTCTGCCCGGCGAGCAACACACCCTCGGCCTGATTCTGGTCGCGGAGTTCCTCATGCGCGATGGCTTCCACGTCCTGGTGGGTGCCCCGTGGTCAGAGGAAGACCTGCTCACGCAGGTGCGGACAGAGTGGTTCGACGTGGTCGGCTTCTCCGCCGGCTGCGACAGTCGCCTCTCGCATCTCAAGCGGGACATCGCCCGCATCCGAAGCGCGTCGCGCAATCCGAACATTCAAATCCTGGTCGGCGGACAGGTCTTCTCGCTCGAGCAAGAGCTTGTGCGGCGGGTTGGCGCCGACGGCTGGGCACGGGACGCCAAGGAAGCACCCGTCATCGTCCGGCAGCTGCTGGACGCTGTCGCGATGATGTCGACCACATTAGATAGCAATAGTCTCCCTTGCAGTACGTTCGACAACGCCGGCCCGATCGCGTGAAACTGTTCGACGCTAGTGACCCCGCGTACCAAAAGCTCGACGCCCGGGCGGCGGCGAGCCTGCTGGCGATCGCCGGCGATATCGCCGTGCTCGTCGATCCCTCGGGCGTCGTGCGCGATGTCTCGGTCGGGCCCTCCGATGTCGCGATCGACCTCTCCCGCGAATGGGTCGGTCGCCCCTGGCCCGATACCGCGACCATCGAGACGCGACCGAAAATCGAGACGTTAATGCGCGAAGTGGCGACCAAGGGGGTCTCCAAGCGCCGGCAGGTGAACCACCCCACACCCAGTGGTGCGGAGTTACCCATCGCCTACACCGCCGTCCGCCTCGGGCATGACGGCAGCGTGGTGGCGGTTGGCCGCGACATGCGGCATCTGTCTTCGCTCCAGCAGCGTCTGGTCGAAGCACAGCAGGCCATGGAACGTGACTACTGGCGTCTGCGCCACGTAGAAACGCGCTACCGCCTGCTCTTTCAACTCGCGAGCGACGGCATTCTCGTCATCGATGCCGGCACCATGAAAGTGCTCGACGCCAACTCGGCGGCGGGTCAGGTGTTCGGAGACGTCAGCGATCGGCTCATCGGCCGCACCTTCCCCTTCGGCGTCGACGTCAAGGCCGCCCGGGCCCTCGAAGAGCTGGTGACATCAGCGCGTGCGGCCGGTCGCGCCGGCGACGTCACCATCGCGCTGCTCGACTCAGATCGTCCATGGCATGTGTCCGCCTCCTGCTTCCGCCAGGAATCGGCCACGCTCCTGCTCGTGCGCTACTCGGCGGCCGACAGCTCCAATGCCGGGCAGCTTGAGTCCGGCGCGCAGTCCCGGATTCGCACGCTGATCGAACGGTCACCCGATGCGTTTGTCGTGACCGATCTCGACGGGCACATTCTTGAGGCCAACCGCTCGTTTCTGGACGTGGCCGAACTGGCGTCGCTGGAGCAGGCGCGGGGCGCCCTCATCTCGACGTTCATTGGCCGACCCGGGGCCGATTTCCCCGTGTTTGTCACGATGCTCAAAAAGCACGGCGCGGTGCGTCTGGTCGCCACGGCCGCCCGGGGCTCGCACGGCGCCAGCACGGAAGTGGAAGTGTCGGCCGTTTGGGTACCCGACGCCGAGGAGCCGTGCATCGGGTTCACCATGCGTGACATCGGCCGCCGGCTGGCGAGCGGGCCGCAGGGTGCCCGGGATCTCACGCGCGCGGTCGAAGACCTCACCTCCCTCGTGGGACGCGTGACACTCCGCGACCTCGTGCGGGACACGATCGATCTGGTCGAGCGCCACTTCATTGAAGCCGCGCTGGAACTCACCAATGACAACCGGACGTCTGCGGCCGAGGTGCTCGGGGTGAGTCGGCAGAGCCTTTACGTGAAACTCCGTCGTCACCGGTTGGTGGCTCCCACGAGCGAGCGAGACAGCGGGTCCGCCGAGTGAATGCCCGAACTGTCAACCGATCCTGACATTGGTCGAAATTTGTGAGAAATAACCCTCGCGCATTTCCTGACTGTCAACTAAACTAGACAGCCATGGGTGTCAGCAGCTCTATACAGCAGGTCGCCACGCGACCAGACCCTCGAGCAGTGCTCACACTGCTCAAGCCGGTCACATGGTTTCCTCCCATGTGGGCGTTCTCGTGCGGTGTCGTCAGCACGGGGATCCCAATGGTTGGACGCTGGAGCTTGCTGGCACTCGGCATTTGCATTACCGGCCCGTTGGTGTGTGCGTCGAGCCAAGCCGTCAATGACTGGTTTGATCGCGAGGTCGACGCGATCAATGAACCCGATCGCCCAATCCCGTCAGGGCGCATCCCCGGTCAGTGGGGACTCGCGATTGCCATTGCCTGGACGGTGCTGTCATTCCTCGCGTCGATTCCGCTGGGTCCGATGGGCATGGGCGCGGTCACGCTGGCGCTGCTCTTTTCGTGGGGCTACAGCGCGCCACCATTTCGATTCAAACTCAACGGGTGGGTTGGTAATGCCGCCGTTGGCTTTACCTATGAAGGGTTGGCGTGGGTCACCGGTGCCGCGCTGATGTTTGGTCAGGCGTGGCTGCCGTGGCAGATCCTCGCGATTGCCTGCCTCTATTCGATTGGCGCGCACGGCATCCTCACGCTCAATGACTTCAAGGCCATTGAAGGTGATCGCCAGATGGGCGTGCGCTCGCTCCCGGTGCAACTGGGCGCTGCTCGTGCAGCGTGGGTCGCATCGGTGGTCATGATTGTCCCGCAGACGGTGGTGATCTCGCTGCTCGCCTCGTGGGATCGCCCGTGGCACGCGCTCACGGTCGCCGTGCTCACCATCGTGCAGATCGGCATCATGGTGTGGTTTGTGAAGGAACCGAAGCCACGCGCGTTGTATCTGAGTGCGTTCGGTGTGCCGTTTTATGTCAGCGGCATGATGGTCACCGCCTTCGCCATGCGTTCGATTGTCGGGGGGGCGCCGTGAGCTGGTTGCAGATCGCCCGACTCGGTCTCGTGCAAGCGTGCATCGGTGCTGTGGTTGTGCTGATGACGGCCACGATGAATCGCGTGATGGTCGTAGAACTCGCGTTGCCGGCGTCCGTGCCGGGCACACTGGTCGCGTTGCACTTCGCGGTGCAGCTGTACCTGCGCCCGCGTCTCGGACATGGATCGGACACGGCCGCCGCGCGCACGCCGTGGATTATCGGTGGCATGTTGGTGCTCGCGCTGGGCGGTATTGGTGTGGCCGCGTCGGTGGCGCTCATGGCGTCGCAGCCGTGGCTCGGTGTGGCGCTCGCCGCGATCGCCTTCGTTGTACTCGGCGCCGGTGTGAGCGCGGCTGGAACGCCGCTGCTCGCACTGATTTCTGAACATGCAAAGCCATCGCAGCGCGCTGGTGCCGCCGCGATGACGTGGATTCTGATGATCGTGGGATTCATCATCACGACCGCTTTCACTGGCTCACTGCTTGATCCGTTCAGTTTTGAGCGTCTCTTCATGATCACGGTTGGCGTGGGCGCAGTTGCCTTGTGCGTCACGACGCTGACGCTGTTTCGGCTCGAGCCCACACTCGGCGCGCGCGTCACACCAACGCCGCTCGTCGCATCAGATCGCGGCACGGCGTTCCGTGATGCGGTACGTCAGGTGTGGAGCGAGCCCGTCGCGCGCTCCTTTACCATTTTTGTGTTTGTCGCGATGCTCGCGTACAGCGCTCAGGATTTGATCCTCGAACCGTTCGGCGGGATCGCGTTTGGTCTCAGTGCTGGCGAGACCACCAAGTTGGCGGGCATGCAACATGGTGGTGTGCTCGTCGGCATGATTCTCACGGCAATCATCGGCGCGCGTTTCGGTTCGCTGCGCATCTGGGCGGCCGGCGGATGCGCGGCGTCGGCCGCAACATTCGTGGCCCTGGTGATGAGCCCGATGATTGCGAGCGTCGAGGTGTATCGCGGGATTGTGTTCCTGCTCGGCTTGTCGAATGGAGTGTTCGCGATTGGTGCGATCGGTTCCATGATGGCGCTCACGGGCGATGCCAAAGACGGCCGCGCAGGGCTCCGTCTCGGCGTGTTCGGCGCGGCGCAAGCTGTCGCGTACGGACTGGGTGTGTCGCTTGGCGGCATTGGCGTCGATGTCGCGCAGGCCGCGCTCGGCTCTCCGCTCCGTGGGTACGCCGCCGTGTTTTCCGTGGAAGCGGTGCTGTTCTCGGTATCCGCCGTGCTGGCGTATCACAGTGCCTCGGCCGATCGCGCCGGTGATGTGGTGCAAACGCGCGGTGAGTTGCTCTCGGCCGTGGGGAACAACTGATGCGCATCGTGTCCGCTGTCTGCGTATGTGTTTGGAATGTGGTGCTGCCTACCGTGGCGAGTGATCGTTTGATTGACAGGAGTGCCGAGTAATGGAGAAGTTCGACGTAGTGGTAGTGGGTGGTGGTCCGGCGGGCGCAACGGCGGCGCACGAGCTGGCGAAGACCGGACGCAAAATATTGCTGCTCGACAAGGCGGGTCGCATCAAGCCGTGTGGTGGTGCCGTACCGCCGCAGTTGCTCAAAGACTTCAATGTCCCCGAGGAACTGCTTGTGGCTCGTATCGATACGGCACGCATGATTTCGCCGAAATCGCGCAAGGTCGATATTCCGGTTGGTAAGGGTTTCGTGGGCATGGTCGATCGCGATGTGTTTGATGAGTGGCTTCGCGCGCGGGCCGAGTCGGCGGGTGCCGAGCGTCGCATGGGCTCGTTCACCAGCATGCAGCGTGACACCGACGGATTGCAGGTGCTCACCTACACCGATGGAAACTCCCGTCAGGGCGAGCCGCGGCAGGTCAAGACCAAAATGGTCATTGGCTGCGATGGTGCCTTGTCGGCCGTGGCCCGCGCGGCGATTCCGGGATCGGAGCGCATGAAGCATGTGTTCGCGTATCACGAAATCGTGAAGTCGCCTACGGTCGACAGCGAATCGTTCGGCAAGAATCGCTGCGATGTGTACTACCAAGGTCCGCTGTCCCCCGACTTTTACGCCTGGATTTTCCCGCACGGCGACACCACCAGCATCGGGACCGGTTCGCTGCAGCAAGGCTTCAAGCTCCGCGACGCGGTGGCGCAGCTTCGGGAAAGCACCGGTCTCGCGGGCGCCGAAACGCTGCGTCGAGAGGGCGCGCCTATCCCGCTTGAGCCGCTGCGTCGCTGGGACAACGGCCGGGACGTGATCGTGGGTGGGGACGCCGCCGGTACGGTGGCGCCGGCATCCGGTGAAGGAATTTATTACGCAATGACGAGCGGTCGTTATGTTGCACAGGCGGTGGGAGTTGCCCTGCTCACGGGAAACCCGCTCTGGCTGCGCACGGCGCGTCGTCGTTTCATGAGTGACCACGGACAGGTGTTCCGTGTGCTCGGTATCATGCAGCGATTTTGGTACAACAATGACAATCGTCGGGAACGATTTGTCGCGATCTGTGAAGACCGCGATGTGCAGGAACTCACGTTTGATGGCTACATGAACAAGCGTCTGGTGAAAGCGAGGCCGCTTTCACACGTCAGGATCTTTTTCAAGAACCTGGCGCATCTGACCGGCTTGGCTACGGCCTGATCGTTACTGACTCCCCGCCACCACCGCATCGCATGCTCATCTCAATCGCAGTCGACTTCCGCCGTGCTGACGTCGCCACCCGCGAGCAGTTCCATTTGTCCGAGGAGCGGCTCACGCAGCTCTATCGTACAGCGCGGAGCGAAGTCGTCACGGAAGCGGCACTCATCGCGACCTGCAACCGTACCGAGTTGTACGCCTGGGTTGAGAGCGAAGACATCGACGAAGTCGACAAGGCTATTCAGACGCTTGCGCGTCGCTGGATGCGCACGCGTGTGAACGGCGATCAGTTGTTGCGCACCGCGACGCGTCGCTACGGTGCGGATGCTGCGCGGCACGTGATTCGCGTGGCGTCGGGGTTGGAATCGCAGGTGTTGGGTGACGGACAGATTCTTGGCCAGCTGCGCGCCGCGTACAAGCGTGCGGCGCACAGCGGTGCGACCGGTCCGCTGCTGCATCGGCTGTTCGAAACCGCGTTGCGCGCCGGCAAGCGTGTGCAGACGGAAACGTCGTTACTCGCTGGTCGCAACTCGATTGGTGCGGAAGCGGCGTCGATTGCGCATCAGCGCTTCGGCACGCTGACGAATGCCCGTTGTCTCATCGTGGGTTGCGGGAAGACAGGTGAGCGCACCGCCCGGCAGCTGGTCAAGCTTGGCGCGCGCGACATCGTGCTCATGAACCGCACCATTGCGCGCGCCGAAGAGCTGGCAGCGATTCTGGGTGGTCGTGCGGCCGCGATGGACACGCTGCATGTGGAAGCGGCGATGGCCGACGTGGTGATCGTGGCGACGGCGTCGGAAACGCCGATCGTACTGGCCGATACGCTGCGTCGTACCCGCGAGGCGTGCGGTACGTCGGCGTACTCGTTGTTGTTGATGGATCTCAGCTTGCCGCGCAATATCGACCCCAAAGTGGTTGACTTGTCGGGAGTGGCACTGGTCGATCTCGATACGCTGCACACGCCAATCCTGGCGGCCGAGGAACAGCGGCGCAATGCGGTGCCTGCCGCCGAGCGCGTCTGCAACGAAGAAGTCGACGATTTTCTCGATTGGGCGTCAGCCCGACCGGCTCGGGACGCCATTCGCCCGTTGGCCGATGCGCTCACCCAGGTCGCGCGCCGCGAAGTCGCGTTTGCCGCAGGTGATGCGGCCGTGGCGGAACGTACGGCCACCCGCATCGTGGCGAAACTGCTGGCCGGCCCGATGGCGGCCCTGCGTCGTGCCATGCAGCGCGGGGAGCCGCTCGACGCGCACACGATGATGCTGCTCGAGATGTTCGCTCCTGCACGCCCCGCGGAGCCACGGTCGGTCGGTCGGTCCGGCACGCGCCGGAACGCCACGCGCGACACGGTCAACGCGCAGGCGGAGCGTGCCGCTACCGCATCCGTGCGCGAACAGCGATACGTTACGGTATCCGCCGAACGCTGACATTTTCCACCTGTCGCGGGCCGCGTTCCCAGATCGCGCCGCCCTTTATTGCGAGTTTCCATGCCTGACGCTGTGCCGCTCGTTAACGACCTCTTCCTCCGTGCCCTTCGCCGCGAACCTGTGGAGCGCACGCCCGTCTGGATGATGCGGCAGGCCGGCCGCTATCTGCCCGAGTACCGAGCGGTTCGCTCCGGCTCCGACTTCCTCACCATGTGCCGTACGCCGTCGATGGCGGCGGAAGTGACGCTGCAGCCGATTGATCTCATCGGTGTTGACGCCGCGATCATTTTCTCCGACATCCTCGTGGTACCGGAGGCGATGGGCTGTCATCTCACGCTCGATGAAGGCGTGGGTCCACAGTTTCCCACGCCCATTCGGAGCGCCGCAGCCGTCAAGGCGCTGCGCACCATCGATCCCGTCACCGATCTGGGATACGTTCTCGATGCGCTGCGGCTGGTTAAGCGCGAGCTGAATGGCCGTGTCCCGCTGATCGGCTTCGCCGGAGCTCCGTGGACGCTCGCGTCGTACATGGTCGAGGGCAAAGGCACCAAGCAGTTCGCCATTGCCAAGAAAATGCTCTTCGAGCAGCCGGCCGTCGCGCACGATCTGCTCGATCGCCTCGCCAACGCGGTGGGCGAGTACTGCGTGGCGCAGGTCGCGGCGGGCGCTCAGGCGATTCAGCTCTTTGACTCGTGGGCCGGTGCCCTCGGGCCGAATGAGTTCCGCGAGTTCGCCTTGCCGTATCTGGCGCGGGCTGCGCACATCGCCAAGAGCGCCGGTGCGCCGGTCATTGTGTTCGCACCGGGCGCCTCATGGGCGCTCGACGAGATTGCCGATGCGACGCAGGCCGACGCGATCGGTGTGGATTGGCACATTTCGCCCAAAGACGCCCGCGCCCGAC
Source organism: Gemmatimonadales bacterium (assembly GCA_038203795.1). Taxonomy (GTDB): domain Bacteria; phylum Gemmatimonadota; class Gemmatimonadetes; order Gemmatimonadales; family Gemmatimonadaceae; genus JAABRT01. The sequence goes on along the minus strand of JBBRDP010000007.1, from coordinate 24,283 downwards.
TCGGCAATCGCGCCGTCGCCGTGCAGGGGAATCTCGATCCGTGCACACTCTATGCACCGATCCATGAGATTGAACGTCGCACGCACGCCATGCTCGACGAATTTGGCCCGATCGGACACATCGCCAATCTCGGACACGGCATTCTGCCGGACATCTCGCCGGCGCACGCGAAGGCGTTCGTGCGGGCCGTGCAGCAGCACGAATGGCCGACGATCGACGAGCCGGAGGCATTGCACGCCGCTGCGGTTGGTGCACGGTGACGTCGGCACACGCCTCACACCCCTCGCCGGTGGCAGTTGCGGCATCAACAGCGTCGCGGCGCGCCGAGGCGACGCGCTGGATTGCCGGCCTGCACGATGAACTCACCGCACTCTTCGGCCGCCTGGATCAAGGCGGCACGTTTATCGAAGACCGGTGGGAGCGTCCCGGTGGTGGTGGTGGCGTCAGTCGTGTGCTCATTGAGGGCACCACGTTCGAAAAGGCCGGCATCAATCGCTCCGTGGTCATGGGTGTCCTGCCCGAGCTCGCCGCGCGTCGCCTGGGCGGACACGGCGCGGCGAGTGGAGGTACCGATTTTTTCGTCACGGGTGTGAGTTTGGTCGCGCATCCGCGAAGCCCGATGATTCCCACGGTGCATTTGAACGTGCGCTATTTCGAGCTGATGGATCAGGAAGGCAACATCACGGACGCATGGTTCGGCGGTGGCACCGACCTCACCCCGTTCTATCCGCATCGCGACGATGTGGCGCACTTCCATGCGTCCCTCAAGCGCGCCTGCGATCAGCACCATCCGGAGTTCTATTCGCGCTACAAGCCATGGTGCGACGAGTACTTCGTGAACGTGCACCGTGAAAATGAAGCGCGCGGTGCCGGTGGCGTGTTCTTCGATCATGTGCGCGCCGGCGCCGACGATCATGGCCTCACCGTGGATCAGCTGCAGGCGTTCGTGTCAGACATCGGCCGCGTGTTGCGCGATGCGTACGGTCCGCTCGTCGATCGGCGCCGTGACGAGCCGTACGGAGAGCGGGAGCGTGATTTCCAGCTGTGGCGTCGTGGACGCTATGTCGAGTTCAATCTCGTCCACGATCGTGGGACGATGTTTGGATTGCAGACGAACGCGCGTATCGAGAGCGTGCTCATGAGTCTTCCGCCGCTTGCGGGTTGGAAGTACGCGCCGCGTTTCGAAAGCGGCACCTTCGAATCCGAGTTGCTCGACATGCTGCGCCCACAGGCGTGGGTAACAGCCGGAGACGGAGCGAGCTGACGATGGGCGCGTCCGTGGATCGCCGAGGCGTGCAGCCCTCGCCGGAGATTGAACGCGGTGAGCCGCGCTCGGTCGTGGTGATCGGCGCGGGTATCACCGGGCTGGTCGCCGCGTACGAGCTCAAGGGCCGCGGCGTCCCGGTCACGCTGTTCGAGGCGAGCGGTCAGGCCGGCGGTGCGATCGCCACCTCGCTGGCCGACGGGTTTCTCGCCGAACACGGTCCCAACTCGTTCGTCACGTCGGCGCCGGCGGAAGCATTGATCGATCAGCTCGGACTGCAGCACGATGTCGTGGAGTCGAATACGGATGCGAACCGGCGCTACATCGTGCGCGATGGTGTGTTGGTGCCGTTTCCGATGACGCCGTGGTCCATGCTCACCACGCCGCTCTTCTCGAAGCGCGCCAAGTTGCGTGTTCTGCTGGAGCCGCTGGTGCGCACGAAACCAGGGTCGGGTGATGAAAGTATCGCCTCGTTTGTGCGGCGACGTCTCGGCGCCGAGGTACTCGACTACGCCGTGAATCCGTTCATCGCGGGCATCTTTGCCGGCGATCCGGAGCAGTTGTCCATGGCCCATGCGTTCCCACGCGTGTTCGCGCTGGAACGCCAGTACGGTTCGCTCTCGCGCGGCCTCATGAAATCACGACGCGACGCGTACAACGCGCGGCGTGCGGCCGCAGCGAACTCGACGCCTGGCGCAACAGACGCGGTGTCGTCAGCCTACGCGGCCCCGGCACGCGCACGACTCATCTCATTTCGCGATGGGCTGCAAACGTTGCCCGACGCACTCGCGGCCGCGCTCGGAAACACGCTCAAGCTGTCCACGCCGGCGCGTCTGCTGCATCGAGGTGAAGATCGTTGGATCATCGAGACCGGGCACGACGGCGCCGTCCGCGCGCGTGCCATCGATGCCATCGTGCTGGCCGCGCCCGCATACGCGCTCACGGCCATGGAGTTGCCGGCAGAGATTCGTCGTCACGCACTCCCCATTGAACAGGTCGAGTACCCGCCGGTCTCCTGCATTACCCTTGGGTTCCGTCGCGAAGACGTGGCCCATCCGCTCGACGGGTTTGGCGTGCTGGTGCCAACGGCCGAGAAGCGCCAGATCCTCGGCGCGCTTTTTTCGTCCACGCTGTTCCCTGATCGTGCGCCGGACGGTCATGTGACCATCACCGTGTTTGTTGGCGGCGGACGAGACCCGAAACTCGCGCGCCTTGACACCGATGAACTTGTGCGACTGGTGCGCACGGATCTCAAGGAGCTGCTGGGTGTGCGCGGCGATCCGGTCTTCGCGAAGCATGTGTATTGGCCTCGCGGGATTCCGCAGTACGTGGTGGGCTACGACGCCGTGAAGGATGCAGCCGATGCCACCGAAGCCGCGAATCCTGGTTTGTACGTCACGGGAAACTTCCGCAATGGCGTCTCGGTGGGCGATTGCATCGCGAGCGGTCAGCAGGTCGCGCAGAGTGTCGCCGCGTATCTCGCGCAGAAGGGCTGAGCGCCAACGGCTCACGCCGCCATAGCGCCACCCCTCGTCACGGCGTTACCGTTCGCTATGTCAACGCTCGACCTCCTCTGTATTGCCCCGCATCGTGATGATGCCGAACTCACGTGTGGCGGCACACTGATCAAGGCGGTTGACGACGGATATCGCGTGGGCGTGGTTGATCTCACGCAGGGTGAGATGGGGACGCGCGGCTCCGCTGCGTTGCGTGCGGCCGAAGCGCAAAACGCCGCCGACGTGATGGGGCTCACGGTGCGCCAGAATCTCGGTTTGCCCGATGCCGGCATTGAGAACACGCGCCAAACGCGCGAGCAATTGGTCGCCGTCATTCGGCGGCTTCAGCCACGTGTGGTCATCATTCCCCCGCGCGTCGGCCGGCATCCGGACCATCGCGTGTCTTCAGAACTCGCGCGTGATGCGTGTTTTTTCGCCGGACTGGCTCGCTATGTGCCCGAGGTGCCGAAACACCGTCCGCACAAGCTGCTGTACGTGCAGACATACCGTGAAGACGCGGACAAGCCAACCTTTGTGGTGGACATCAGCGAACAGTTCGAGCGCAAACTGGCGGCCATTCGTTGCTATGGTTCGCAGTTCGATGACACCACGCAGGCGGGCGAGGTGTTTCCCAACGGGGAAGCGTTGTATGACATCGTGCGGTATCAGGCGGCGCACTACGGGTCGCTCATTCGCTGCCGCTACGGTGAACCGTTCGTCACCGATGAGACCATGCGCGTCACCGACGTGATGACGCTCGACGTGTCGACCTTCTGATTTCCGAGTGCTGCCCAGTGTCCTGCCCCGTCTCGCACAGTGACGACTCCGTCAACTACGGATCGTATCTCGAACTGGAGCAATTGCTCTCGCTCCAGCAGCCACGTTCGCAGCCGGAGCATCCGGACGAACTGCTGTTCATTGTCGTGCATCAAGCGAGTGAGCTGTGGTTCAAACTGCTGCTGCACGAGTTGCACGGACTGATCACGCGGCTACGCACCTTCGATACGATCGGGTGTACGCTGAGTGTTCGGCGCGTGAACGCCCTCATGGAAATAGTGGCTTCACAGCTCTCCGCATTGGAGACCCTGCCGCCGCAGCGGTTCGCGCAGTTCCGTGGATACCTTGGGGAATCGAGCGGCTCGCAAAGTGATCAGTTTCGCGCGATCGAAGCGCTCTCCGGATTGCGTGATCCCCATTTCATGGCCGCGATCAGCGACCACGGCGATCCAGCGCCCCTGGTACAGCACGCACTGGCACAGCCGACGTTGCAGGATCTCTTCGACCAACTCGTCGCGCACGAGCACACCACGCTCGAAGCGCTGTACACCGGGCCCGCGCCCACGGCGCTGTTTCTGATCGCGGAGGGCCTGCTGGAGTACGAGCAGAATTTTTCGCGGTGGCGCTTCCTGCACGTGCAGTTGGTGGAGCGCATTATCGGCCCGGGCACGAGTGGCACAGGCGGAACACTCGGCGCGAAGTACCTGCAGCGCACCATCAGTCATCGGTTCTTCCCGCACTTGTGGGCGGTGCGGTCCAAGTTCTATGGGATGAGCACGTGACTCGCTGCGGAGCGGCGGCATGAGCGACGCCCTGCGTGAAGCGGCCATGCGTACGCAGCAGCGGCTCGAGACGGAGTGGCGCACGTCGATGGCGCGCGACGACGGCTGGTTCGACGCCACCGTGCCGCACGATGTGCGCACGATTCCGTGGCCCGGCGACACGCCGATGTCATGCAACTGGCCCCTGCGGCGGGACCGCGGCGACAGTGTGAATGTGTCGTCAGTGACCTTCAGTCCGCACCTTGGCACACACGCGGATGCACCGCTCCACGTGAAAGACACAGCTCGGCCGAGCGACGCAATACCCGTACTGCCCTTCAACGGGTTGGTGCATGTGGTGGATGTGCGCGACCTCCGTGATGCGATTACGCTGGAGCAGCTGCGCGAACGTCTGCGCGTGGAAGATCCGCTCCGCATTTTGCTGCGCACCGGCGCCTGTGTGGCCGAAGGCAAGTTCCCTGAGGCGTGGTCGTGGTTGCACGCCGAGTCGGCACGCGAGTTGGTAATGCGCGGCTTGCGATTGCTCGGCACCGACGCCCCCAGCGTTGATGCGCGCGAGTCCAAGTTGATGGAGACGCACGCCGCCTGTTTCGATCACGGCGCGTGGATCCTCGAGAATCTGGATCTTCGGGACGTCGCCCCCGGCGCCTACGAGTTGCGCGCCCTCCCGATGCGCATTCAAGGCATCGACGCCGCACCCGTTCGCGCGCTGCTCCGCGTGGTGACCTGAGTTCGATGAAACGCTCGCCGCCGCTGGTACGCTGCGTCACGCGCTTTCCGTTCGTCCGTTCCTTGCCGTTGCACTTCTTCGCGCTTTCGCGTTCTTGGCGCATTCTTCCTCTCTGCTGGAGTTCGCGATAGCAGAACGCGTTCAAGTCCTGCTCGGCGCAGCACGGGCATGACGTCTTGAACCGCAACATCAACTCCCACAGAACGGGGGAAAGCGCGAAAGACGCGAAAGCGCGAAGTAGAGCAACGGTAAACGTGCACGCAAGAAAATCAGCGGGACGTGTCGCGAATTGCGGACAACTTGTCTTCGATGTTGGCAGGAATCAGAAGTGAGTCGGCGATGCCCGCGATGCGCTCGGCGTCTTGCCACGCACGTTCGAGCTCGGCCAGTTCACCGAGCATGGCGAGACGTTCCCGTTCTTCGTGTACCGCCATCTCGATCGCGAGCCGTGCCGGCTTGGGCACAAACGCCAGATCGCCGGTGTCGCCCATGATTTGTTTCGCGGCCCAGACGCCACGTTGGGAGGCAGCCCACGATAGCATGCGCTCGGAGCCGCCGGCCTGCTCAATCATCGAGACGGCGTCGTGGATGCGTGCCCCAGGAGCGCCACCGCCGTTCACACGCGGCAGCAGTTTCGCGAGCGCTTCGCGCGCCAGTCCATCACTCAGCGTGACCCGACCTTGTTCGTAATTCTGTCCATTCCCGATCCACGACCGGAGCGTCATGCGCGGCTCGTCGAGGCGACGCACCCAACCAATGTCGATGGCCCAATCGTCGGCGCCACGAGTTCCCGCAATGATGCGCGGATTTCCGAACGGCAAAAACCACTTGCCGTCCGGATGCGGCAATGGGATCAACGTCGCACGTTGATTCTTGGTGAGCATGATCATGTTGAACGCATGCGCGATGGGCATCAGCGCAATCAGTCCGGCACCGGACGCGACGGCGCCACCGATCGCCGCTGCACCGCCGGCGGCGAGCAACGAGCCGCCTATGATCGCGCGACGTCGCCGTCGGCCGAACTGGTCGCCGTAGCGCCACGCCGCGAACTCCGGACGCAGCGGTCGGCCCACGCGGATGAGCGTCGTGCCATCGCGCCATTTCGCGAGCCCGATGTTATCGGTGGACAGGCGAACGCTCGTGCTGCGAAAGGCGCGTTCAGCCTGCTCCAGCGCTTCCCACCGTGACTCAAATGGCGCGAGGTTCCAGCGTTCGCATTTGGCGCACACCACCCAGAGTCGGCCTCTCTCTGCGTCGAAGGCCACGCGGCGGCCCACGGGAAACGCCTCGAGCACTTCGTTTGCGCCAAGCGCAGCGCTGCAGTGTACGCAGTGCGAATACATGGAGGGCGAGATAGCAGGCGAGGTCATTCCGCCGCATCTCGTATCGAGGGTGCCGCCACATCCGATGCGGATCGCCGCATCGCGTCGAGCTTCTGTTGTACCGAGGCCGGCTCGAGCAGCGAATCCGCAATGCGCGCCAGCTCCTCAGCGTCCCGCCACGCCGCCTCAAGTGCCGCCAGTTCGCCATCCATCGCCCGACGTTCTGATGCTTCGTGCAACGCCATCTCCAGAACAAGGCGATCGGCGATGGGCAGCACATGCAACGCACCGTACGCGTTGGCAATCGAAAGCTTCGACGCGGCCTCGGTCTTCCGCTCTAATCTGGGGGGCAGAAGCTTCGTGCTTGATCCCCACTGTTTCGCGAGTGTGAGCAGCGCGGCTTCGGGCCCGCCCGCACGCTCAAGCAGGCGCACGGCCTCGCTCACCCCTCGTGGTGAACCGCCGAACCGATTCACCGTTGGAAGCAGCTTTTGCGCCGCCCGTGTGGCCGCAGCGCCCGTGAGAATCGTGGTGCCGTCGCGATGCTCCAATCGCAGAGAAAATGGCTCCCCGGTGATCGTCGGCTGCAGCAGCGCCGACATGCGTGCGTGTCGCCGATGCACGACGAACACTTTTCCGTTCGCGTCGAATACTCGGCCAATGTCCGCATCGGGGCTCCCGTGGAGCAGCCGGTCCCAAATCCCTGTATTGGCAAAAAGCCCCGCGAACGAGCCAATGCTCGCCCCAACCCACGCTCCCCCGATCAGGACCGCGCCCACCGCCCCGACCACCGCACCGGTGGAAGCCAGCTGGCGCCGCCGGCGGCGCCCGAACTGGTCCCCGTAGCGCCAGGCCGCGAACTCCGGCCGAAGCGGCTCACCGATGCGGACCAGATCAAGTCCGCCCGCGACGCGCGCCAGCCCAACGTTATCCGTGGCCACTCGCTTACGCGTGTCGCGATACAGCCGCTCGCACGCCTCGATGGCCTCCCAGCGCTCCTCGAGCGGAGAGAGGTTCCAGCGCTCGCACGCGCGACACACGACCCACAGGCGCCCGCTGCGCGCGTTGAACGCCAGCCGACGGCCCACAGGCATGTCTTCGAGCACCTCGTTCCGGTCGAGGCCGGCCGAGCAGAAGAAACAGGTCGTGAACATGGCGCGACTCCGGAGCACGCACCGCAGGGGCCAACCGATGGATTCCGGCCACGCTGCGCGCAGGGGAAGCAGAAGGAACGCGCCGCCAGAGGTAGGCACACACGCTCACACTCCGTAATTTAATCGATATGAGCCACCCCCCAGTCTATCTCGACCACGCGGCCACCACCCCCGTGCGCGAGGAGGTGCTCGAGGCGATGCTGCCGTGGTTCTCGGCGCGCTTCGGGAATCCCTCCAGCGTACACCGGCTGGGCCGTGAAGCGCGTGTGGCACTCGACGACGCCCGTGAGCGCATCGCGGCCACGCTCGGCGCGCATCCCGACGAAGTGTGTTTCACGTCATGCGGCACGGAGGGCGACAACTTCGCCCTGCTCGGTGCGTGGCGTGCAGCCCGGGCCAGCGGACGCGTCGCCGTGCTCTCCACGCCGATCGAGCACAAAGCGGTGCTGGCCGCCTGTCATCAGGTGGGTCGCGAAGGCGGCACCGAGCGCTTCGCTGCCGTCACGCGTGATGGACTGGTCAACATGGACGACTTCGCGGCGCGCTGTGATACGCAACTCGCGGTGGCGAGCGTGATGTGGGTGAACAACGAAATCGGCGTGGTGCAGGACCTGTCGGCGCTTACCGATTGCGCGAAGGCTTGCGGCGCGCTCATGCATACCGACGCGGTGCAGGCGTTTGGCAAAATTGATTTCGACCTGCGCATCCTGCCGGTTGATCTGCTCACGATCAGTGGACACAAGATCGGCGCGCCCAAGGGCATTGGCGCGCTGTTCATTCGCCGCGGCGTGACGCTTGAGCCACTGATGCTCGGTGGCTCGCAGGATCGTGGGCGTCGTGCCGGCACGGAGAACGTTCCGTATGCGATGGGGCTGGCGCTGGCCTGTGAGCTGGCCGTCAACGAGCGCGAAGCTGAGGGCGCGCACCTGCTGGCGCTTCGTGACCGGCTGGAATCGCGCGTGCGCGAAGCGATTCCGGATGTGGTCGTGCACGGCGCGGGCGCACCTCGTGCACCGCACGTGACCAATCTCAGCATTCCGGGCACCGACGCCGAAACGCTGCTCATGGCGCTCGATCTGCGCGGCATTCAGGCGTCCGGCGGTTCAGCGTGTCAGAGCGGCAGTGTGGGTACGTCGCACGTGCTGCAGGCCATGCAGGTATCACCCGAAATCGCCAGCGGCGCGCTGCGCTTGTCACTCGGTTGCATGAGCAACGAAGCCAACGTCGATCGCGCAGCCGACGTGCTCATTGCACTGGCCCGCAAGGCACGCGGACTCGCGACGGTATAGAGTATGCGTGAACGTGTCGTGGTCGCGATGTCGGGCGGCGTGGATTCATCGGTTGCGGCGGCGGTCCTGCTGGAGCAGGGCTATGATGTCGTGGGCGTGACGATGAAGTTGCATGAGGACGGCGCCGACGTGCCCGACAAGCCCTGCTGCTCGCTGGACGCCACCAGTGACGCGCGCCGGGTGTGCGAACAGCTCGGCGTTCCACACTACGTGTTGAATCTCGTGGATGTGTTCACCCGCGATGTGTTCAACGACTTTGTGAGTGAGTACGCTGCCGGACGCACTCCGATTCCATGCGTGCGCTGCAATACGTTCACCAAGTTTCGCGACTTGGTGGTCAAGGCCGACGCGATCGATGCGCAGTGGATCGCTACGGGGCATTATGGTCGACTGATGGACACGTCGCATGGCCGGGTGCTGCTGCGAGGGCGAGACCCTGCGAAAGATCAGAGCTATTTTCTTTGGGGCATGCCACAGCCGGTGCTCGAACGCCTGTTGCTGCCGGTTGGCGACTGGACCAAAGAAGAAACGCGTGCCGCCGCGCGACGCTTTGGCCTGCGCACCGCGAACAAGCCGGAGAGCATGGACATCTGCTTCGTGCCAAACGGCGATCACATCGAGATTCTGCGCGAACATCTACCCGCCGATGCCGCTGCACTTTCGCCGGGGCACATTGTCACCGAAGACGGGCGCGTGATTGGCGAGCATCAGGGTTTCGCCCGCTTCACGATTGGTCAGCGCAAGGGACTGCCGGGCGGCGTGAGTGAGCCGTGGTTTGTCACGGAGATTCGCGCGGCCACCCGAGAAGTCGTTGTGGGCCCACGTTCGGCGCTGTCACGAAACGCCGTGAGCGCGCAGCAGGTGCACTGGCTCGCGCCGGTGCCTGTGGTTGGCGCTCTCGTTCAGGTACAGGTGCGTCACCGCGGTGCGTGTGTACCGAGCACCGTGATGCGTGCTGACGCACAGGGCATAGACGTGGTGCTGTCGGAAAATGTGCAGGGCGTGGCACCCGGTCAGTCCCTCGTGCTGTACGATGGCGACATCGTACTCGGCGGTGGTGTAATTACGCGGGCGGGTCGTGGAGCATTGCCCGTGCTCGCGGCGTGAGCACGGACAGTTCGGCGGAGTCAGCCGCACCGCGCCCGCTGCCAGTGGTGCGTGCGATGATCGATGCGCTCGATCGCGAGTTGCTGCAGTTACTCAGTCGACGAATGTCACTGGTGAGCGAAGTGGCGGCGTACAAGCGATTGCACGGGCTCAAGGTGCGTGATGCGGTGCGTGAGCATTCGGTACTCGCCGATCGTGCACAGCGCGCCGAGTCGCTGGGACTACCGCGCGAAGAAATCGAATCGATCTTTCGCGTGTTGTTGCGCGCGAGCCGCGATCACCAGTCAGCGCTGCGGACTGAAGTGCCGGTGAATCAGACAGCGCGCACGGTGGCCGTGATTGGGGCGCGCGGCGCGTTCGGGCAGTTGTTGGTGCACCTGTTCGGGGATCTCGGGCACAACGTACTTCCGGTCGATGTGGACACAGCGCTCACGCCCGTCGCCGCAGCTAGCATGGCTGAGGTCGTTGTTGTCTGTGTACCCATCGACGTGACGGAAGACGTGATCGCCGAGATCGGTCCGCACATTCGTGAGGACGCGCTGCTCATGGATGTCACCAGCATCAAAAGCGCACCGCTGGCCAGCATGCTCGCGCACACACGCGCCAGCGTGGTGGGTACACATCCCATGTTCGGTCCGAGCGTACACACGTTGCAGGGACAGCGCGTGGTGCTGTGCCGCGGGCGCGGTGATGCGTGGTACGATTGGGTGGCACAGGCGTTTGCGTCGCGCGGACTCACGGTGGCGGAGGCGAGCGCTGAACAGCACGATACGGCAATGTCAGTCGTGCAGGTACTCACGCATTTTCAGACGCAGGTATTTGGTCTCACGCTCGCACGACTTGGTATTCCAATTGCCGAGACACGTCCGTATACGTCGCCTGCGTACCTGCTGGAGCTCTACGTGGCCGCGCGGCATTTCGCGCAGTCGTCGGCATTGTACGGGCCGATCGAAATGCGCAATCCGCGCACAGCCGATGTCACGGCCGCGTTCAAGGCGGCCACGCAGGATCTCACGGGCATTCTCGCGCAGGGGGATCAGGCGCGCTTTGATGCAGTGTTTGATGAAGTCCGGGCGTACTTTGGCGACTTTACGGGCGAAGCGCTGGAGCAGTCGCGGTTTCTCATTGACCGGATTGTGGAGCAGGGCTGACGGGCGGTTCGAATTGCGGATAGATGGCACAGGCTGGATCTCGCGACTGCAGCGATTTCCGTGGGTAATCCCGCGCGGTCGCGTGTACCATCTTTGACGGCGAGTCTCTATCCTCGAGTCCTTTTTGCTCATGTCTTCCCGTACGCATTTCGCTTTGCTCACCATTGCAGCGTTGGTACTGCTCGCCTGCGACAACAGATCGAGCGGGCTCGACTCTGTCATTCGCCCCGCGACGCTGTCGTTCTACGGCAATGCGGAGAACATCACGCTTCCCGACACAGCCGTTGCTGGTGTGCCAATCGCCGTGCGCGTGCGCTCCTACGGCGGCGGGTGCGTCGCTCAGGATCGAACGGTGTCTGCTGTGAGTGGACGCTCAGCGACGATCCGCCCGTTCGTGAGAGAGCCTGCGCCTGGAGCAAATGTCGTGTGTGCCGACATTCTGTTGCAGTTCTCCCACGAGGTCGACCTCGTCTTCGAGCAGCCCGGTCAGGCCACCGTTCACGTGGATGGGTGGCGAGAGCCCGAGCGCACGCCGTACACGATCACCCGCAGCGTGCAGGTGGTGCTGCCGTAGAACAGCCGTCACAGCCCAAAGATTGTTGACAGACGCGGCGGCTAATACCCGAACCCAACACTCCACAGCAGGATCCGCTGCGCTGCTTCACCCGTGCGCGCCACGCGCGTGTACGCGCCCAGCTCCGTGTGCAGCGCGACTATCGGCCACACGTGCACGCTCCCGCCTATGTAGTTTCGACGCGGATCGGCGTCGCCGCCGGGATTGCCGAACGTGCGCAGCACACCACCGCTCACACCGAGTGCGCTGCCGAAACGCCCGATCGTCACTGCGGTGCCGAGCGAGGCCCGCGCACCGCCCAGCCCGAGATGCACCGCGCCGTACGAACACACCGTGCGATCGTCGAACGCACGGCGCAAACCGGCCGCGCCGGCTACGTACAATTTGAGCGGTGAGCCGTATGACACACCGAGCAGACATCGGGACACATGCCAGCGTTGGTCGCTGGCATCATCCGGCGCGCCGCTGAGCACCGCACGCACCGTGGGTTCGGGCTGCGCTTGCGCGCGCAGCGCTTCGCTCGGCATCAGCGCACACACCGCGAGCAACACGGCCCCGAACACAGCGTGCATCGGCGCGCGCACGTCAGAACTTGAGACCACTGGCCTCCGCAAAATCGCGCATCGCCTTCTCTTGCGCCTCGTTCAGCGTTTCGGGAACGGTGATGGCGACTTCGACCAGCAGGTCCCCCGTTTTTCCGTCTTTCTCAACACCTTGCCCGGGCACGCGAAAACGCTTGCCGGACGGTGTGCCGGCGGGAATTCGCACCGCCACTTTCTTTCCTGCAACCGTGCGCACACTCACGCGCGAGCCGAGCGTCGCCTGGGCCACATTGATCGGTACGGTCGCGATGAGATCGAGCCCGTCCCGTGTGTAAAAACGATCAGACTGCACTTGAAACGTGATCACGAGATCACCCGGTTGCCCACCGGCCGCGCCGCGTCCGCCCTGCCCTCTCATGCTGAGCTTGAGGCCACTCTCCGTGCCGGGCGGCACGGTGATCAGCACCTTGCGACGTGCGCGCACCGATCCTACACCGGCGCATGTGGGACAGCGCTCGCTCGGAATCTGTCCACGCCCCATGCACGCCGGACACGGCCGGTTCACCGCGAAGCCACCTTGCCCGAACGAAATCACGCCGCGACCGTTGCATTCGTCGCACTGCTTGATCGTCGCACCGGGCGCACCGCCGCTGCCTCGACACGTCGCGCACTCTTCTTGTACTTCGAGTTCAACGGGGACTTTCCCACCAGTCACCGCCACGCGGAACGGTACTTCCACCGTGCGCTCAATCGTTTGCCCAGCCTCCGGACCACGCGCGCGTCGTCCGCCAGCGCCGAACATGGTGCTGAACAAATCACCGAGGCCGCCGATGCCGCCCACATCGAAGTCGAACGTGGAGCTTCCGCCACTCGCACCGGGACGCGCACCACCGGGACGCGTGCCAAAGCCACTGCTGCTGCCCGGACGCGAGGCGCTGCTCGCACGCGTACCAAACCCGCCGAACGCACCAAGACGGCGCAGTTCGTCGTATTGCTTGCGTTTATCCGCATCGCCAAGCGTACCGTAGGCCTCGGAAATTTCCTTGAATCGCTCCGATGATTTGGGGTCGCCGGCGTTGCTGTCGGGATGGTACTGCTTCGCCAGCCGACGATACTGTTTTTTGATGTCGTCGGCCGATGCTGACGCGGCGACGCCGAGTACTGCGTAGAAATCCTTGCCGTTGGCCATACGGGCGACGGAACCGGAACGAGGGAGTTAGCGAACGGAGAAGCGCGACCGCGACAGAATCAGCGTGACAGGCACGGCGTCACTGGCCGCTGTTCCACTGCCGCACAAGCACACGCGCCGGACGCAGCAAATGACCGTTGATGATGTAGCCCACCTGATACACGGTACCCACGAGGCCATCTTCGGCTTCCGAGCCCGCCGCCATCGTACCAAGCGCTTCGTGCAGGTTGGGGTCGAACGGATGATCCATCGGATTGATCGACTCGAAGCCATGACCGGCGAGCGATTTCACGATCTTTTTTTCTACCAGCGACACCCCGTCGATTACGCTCCTGGAATCCATCGTGCTCGGATCAACCGATCCAAAGCGCGCCAGATCATCGAGTGCATCGAGCAGTCCTCGTACGAGGTCACCTTGGGCTCGCCAGCCGGCCTCCTGCCGCTCTTTCACGGCACGCTTTCGGAAGTTGTCGAACTCGGCGGCCACGCGCAGCATGCGGTCGCGGGTCTCCTCGACCTCGCGGCGCAGTGTCTCGTCGCCCGTGACAATCTCTGATGTCATCTCGGGGGTGTGGTCGCCAGATGCGGCGTCGACCGCCTCATGCGTCGCAGTATCGGGATTGGTCGGGTCGGTCATGTGAAGTTGTTTCGGGTGATGCGGGAGCGACAGGCCCATAAGGGCCGTACGCCGGTCGCATCCCGAAAGTTTTCACTCCACGAGGCGCGGCACAACCGCTGGACCAAACAGATAGCACCGGTTGGAGGGAGCCATGGCGCTTCTCCGCCGCTGCTTCCTCGCCAGTCGGGTTGTTCCGACGTCCTGCGGTCACTCACGGCTTGAGCCACTTCTCCAGAAACGCCCACGTCAGATTCCAGCTGTCCGTCTGCTCAGGCGAATCGTTCAACTCGAGCGTCGCTCTATTCACGTTGCGGTTGAACGTGTGCCCCACGCTGGCCGGCCCGGGCGTCGGATCTACGTAGATTTTGGTCTCGGCCAAGTGAGGCTTGCGCGCCCGAAGCGCGTCGATGAGCGGCTCCGATTCCTCGAAGTTCACGTCCGTGTCGTTCGTGGCCACATGCACAAGGATCGGTGTTCTGAGGCTGTCCACGCGATAATAGGGTGAACGTCGCTTGTACTCTTCGCGCTGCTCGAACGGCAACCCCTGCAAACGCGACTGCGTGGAGAACGAGCGCTGGTAGCCCGGGCCTTTGTACGACAACCGGAAAAACAGGTTCGTGACGGGCACCATCGCCACGCCGGCCTTGAACGGCGTCTGGCTGCGGAACTGCAAATGCGCGGTGATGAATCCGCCGTGGCTCCACCCCATCACGCCAACCCGCGCCGTGTCCACATGCGGGACGGTCTTGAGGTAGTCGTACGCGCTGAGCACGTCGTCCACTTCGTATCCGCCGTAGTCGATCAGGTTGTGGAATTCCTTGCCATAGCCCGTGCTGCCGCGATACTCCGGCGCAATGATGACATAGCCGCGCGTGACCGCTTCAATGATGAACGGCAGATAGTTTTCGTCCCAGTTGCCATGCACGCCTCCGTGCACCCACACCATGGCCGCATGCGCGCCCGCACCACGCGGTGTCAGCGGACCAAATACATACGCCGGAATCTCCAGTCCATCCGGACGCGATTTATACGTGATCTTGGCATATGTCATCCGGCCCACGCTGCGCACCGCGAAGATGGAGTCCGTCCGCTTCTTCCCGACGATGGCCGCTTCGTAGTTGGCGACCGGATGGTCTTCGTGCCGGTTGCTCACATACAGCGCCGCTGCGCGGGCCGAGTCCACGGGGACAACCGGACGGGCTCGCCGATTACCGGCGGCCTGTTGTGCCGAGAGCGGCGCGACAATCACGGAGGCGATCAGCATCGCCGGCATCAGCAAGCGAGTGGTCAGAGTGAGTGGTGATAGCATGAAAGCAGGGACCGTGTTGAGTGGACTGAAGCGCGCGCGTGCGAACGCGCACTGTCAAGTTACGCCCAAATCACCGACAGTGTTGTTGGTGATACGTCGTCACACCATGCCGGCGAGCAGCGTCGCGATATGGTCGGCTCGACCCGCGTTGCTGTGCCATACATCAGCTCGCCGACACGGTCCACCCGGGCATCACCGTCTCTCCGGCGTATACCCGCCGCACGCGCTCCAGCGCAATCTGCGTGGCGCGATGTCGAATTTCGGCGCGATCACCGGGCAGCACCGGCTTGACCGCGTGCACGACGCCGTCAACGTCGACGGCAATCCACACGGTGCCGATGGGCTTCTCCGGTGAACCGCCACCGGGCCCCGCGATTCCCGTCACGCCGATACCAACGTTCGAGCCGAATCGCGCACGCACGCCGCTCGCCATGGCGCGCGCCACGATGTCACTCACCGCACCGAACTCAGCGATCGCACTGGCTGGCACACCAAGCTGTTCCACCTTGATACGATTATCGTACGCAATCACGCCGCCGAGCACGTGCTGACTTGAGCCCGGCACGGACGTGAGCCGCGCACCGAGCAGACCACCAGTGCAACTCTCGGCGACCGCAATCGAGTGCGCGTGCCGCGCCAGATCCTGGAGCACAAGGGCCGCGAGATCGTCATTGTCTTCGCCGTAAATCCATCGACCAACGCGTTCACGAATGGTGTCGGCGGCGCGCTGCAATGCGGCGTCGGCGTCCCGCGTGTTGAGTCCGGACACGGTGACGCGCAAATCCACACCGTCCAGTCCGGGCAGGTAGGACAGCGGAATGTTCTCCACCGCGCGACGATACTCTGCGAGATGGTCGGCAATCGCCGACTCCGAAATACCCGTCGTGCGCAGGGTGCGTGAGCGAATGACGGTGCGCGTGGCGTCCGTCTCCCCGGCCGCCGCGAGTCGTTCCTGCAGGCGCGGTACAATGGCGTCGGCGAGCATGCCGCGCATCTCGCGCGGCACACCGGGCATGGTTGCAACCCATCGTCCGCGCGCATCCTCGCACCAGACGCCGGGCGCTGAGCCATGCATGTTCTCCAGCACCACCGCGCCCGTGGGCAACATGAACTGCTGACGATTGCTGTCGGGCATCGCGCGTCCGAATCGCTGCTGCCATCGTTCCGCGAGCGCCGCGAGCCCCGTGTCGTGCAAGACGAGCTCACGATCGAAGGCGCGCGCTATGCTCTCGTGTGTGCGGTCGTCGGTGGTGGGGCCGAGTCCGCCGGTGGTCAGGACGCCACCGGTTCGCTCGAGCGCGTCGTGCAGTGCGGCCACGATGTGGTCCGGTTCATCGCCCACGGTGGTGCGTCGGACTACGCGTACACCGAAGTCGGCAAGCACGCGCGCGATGTGGGCCGAGTTGGTGTCGACGGTGAAGCCGAGCAGCAGTTCATCGCCAATGGTGATGAGTTCGATGTCCATCGCTACGCTGACGTCGCGCGCCAAAACGCCGGACCGTAGCGCACGAGATACAGCGCGAGCGACCAGAGCGTCAGCGCCACCGCACCCACCATGGTCACGGCACCAATCAACCCGTTGAAGTGCGCGAAATACATCCACCACGTGTCGTTGAGCCAGCCTTGCGCACCGGCCAGCGTTCGCGCGAAAAACCAGAAGAACGCGGCTCCCGTCCACACGCTCTGAAACCCGGTCTTGAACTTGGCCGACCCAATGGCGCTGATCACGAGTCCACGACGCGCCGCCATCAAGCGAAAGATCGTCATGAATACTTCGCGTCCGAGCACGACGGCCACGACCCACCCCGGAAGCGCGACACGTCCAATCGGCGTCACAAACAGAAAGGCCGATGGCTCTGGCAACACGCCTTCAAGCGGTGCGAGAAACGTGTAGTGCGCCTGGAGCATGTACATCGGCACGAGGGTCGCGACGAGCAGCAGCTTGTCGGCCAGCGGATCGAGCAGCCGACCGAGATCGGTGACGAGGTTCTGCGTGCGCGCGATATGCCCGTCCCACCAGTCGGTGACTGCGGCGACGAGAAACAGCGTGAAACCCAACAGGCGTGCCGTCCACGAGGTGGAGAACGGCAGCCAGGCGATCAGCGGGGTCAGCGCGATACGGCCGACCGTGATCGCATTGGGCAGGTTCACATTCGCCTCGCGGAGGACGCACAACACGCGACCGACACGGCCGCACGAGCGAAAGGGAATCTACACCCCTGCGACCGTCTCAGGCGAGCGTTTTCAGCACCAGTTTCGAGACGGCCTTGAGCGTATCGAACACCCCATCGCCGGAAACCGCGACCCCCTCAAACTCCGGTGCCTTTTCCACCCATTCGCCAGTGGGTAGTTGGGAGACCAGCATCTCACTTGGCTGGAACGGATTCACCAGTGGCCGTTGTCGCGACGTCTCGAGCACCTCCCATCCCGGGTTGAGCATCTCCTTCAGCTCCGCCAGCGACGACGCATTGGGTAAATCACGCTTGTTGTACTGAATCACGAACGGCATGCGTGTGAGATCATATCCGTACGCGGCCATGTTGTCGTACAGGTTCTGCATGCTCTCGAGATTCGCTTCCGCACGGTCGCTCTGTGAGTCGGCGACGAACACCACACCGTCCACACCCTTGAGGATGAGCTTGCGGCTGGCATTGTAGTACACCTGACCGGGCACCGTATACAGGTGAAAGCGCGTGCGGAAACCGCGAATCGTGCCAAGGTCTACGGGCAGGAAATCGAAGAACAGCGTGCGCTCGGTCTCGGTGGCGAGCGAAATCAGCTTGCCGCGAGTGCTTGGAGAAACTTTGCCATAAATGTACTCGAGATTGGTGGTCTTACCGCCGAGTCCGGGACCGTAGTACACGATCTTGCAGTTGATCTCGCGGGACGCATAGTTGATCATCGACATCGCGCGACCCTCCTACGAAAACAGGCGATCAATCTCGTCTTCGGCACCCGCGAGCAAACCCGGCGGGGCAATCTGACTGCCGGTACCGCGCGCGAACACCACTTCAAACGTGCGCGAGAGTTCCTCAACAACACTTTTCATCTTGAGCCGGACCAGTCCGAGAGTGGTGCGATTGTCGAAGAGCACCACGAGGATGACGCGCTTGGCGACATCCGCGAGGTACATGGACTCACGTTCACCCTGGTGAAAGAGCACGCGAAAGTCGGTCTCGCCGATGAGACGCGCGAGCTGATCGTTGGCGCTGAAGTCGGCGGCCGTGAGTGTCGCAAAAGCGGTCGCGTCGAAGTTGGGCGGCTCGCCGACAGTGGCGACGAGCTGTCCGGAGCGGTCCACGATCAACGCGCAGCGCGCCTTGGCATCGTAGAGAAACCGCTGCAAAATCTGTGTGATGGCCCCGAAGTCGTCTTCGGTAAACGACCAGGTGGCGGCGCCGACAGGCATGACGTGGCTCCGGATGATCCGAGTCCAGGATGAAAACGCTCAGTGCAGCTTACGCTCCACACGCTGAAGCGCCCGCTGCCCTCGTTTGCGAAGCAGCGGCAGTGCTTCCCACGCGATATAGTCGCGCAGAAGCTGCACACTATCAACGCTTGGCCGAGCCCGAAGGTAACTGATTGCGGCGAGTCGGCGCGTGGGTCGGGCATCGAACAAGGCTCGGCGACTGCGGCTGAGCTGGACACTCCACGCGCCCACACCAACGAGAAAACCCAGCGCGAGGCCGGCAGAGAGGAGGTTGATCGGGGACCGGCTACGACGCATCGAACGGCGGCAAAAAGGTACGAGCGGACGGCGTTTGGTGACTGAGAGACGATGGGACAGGGGTAATGTAAACGGGTGTCCCTGCGGCGGGGACGATTCCCGGATGGAGACACGTCATGTCGGAGTTCACCCCAGTGCCCGTACGCAGCGGCCCGTCGCTGGAGTCGCTGGCCTCCCTCGTCGTGGACGGGGCCTACCAACTGTATCGTGCACTCGGGCCATCCCTGCGCGAGTCGGTCTATGAACGGTTGCTGGCCCACGATCTTGGCCGCCTCGGGCTTTCCGTGCACCGACAGCACCCGATCAACTTTCAGTATGCGGGACTGTCGTTCGTCGGCGGCTTTCGGGCGGACCTTCTCATCAACGAGACGTTGCTTGTCGAGGTGAAGTCGGTGGAGCTGATGTCAGCCGTTCACGTGAAACAGACGCTGACCTATCTCCGCTTGATGGACCTGCCACTCGGTCTCCTCCTCAACTTCGGCGCGCCACGATTCCGGGACGTGGTGCGGCGGGTGGTGATTAATCACGTGCCGTCATCGGATTCGCGGCTGCGCATTCACCGGGCGCAAGACGGGGACGGTGATGCGCGGTAAGGCCCGGGCAACGGCGAGAGCTGTTACAACGGCAACGGGAACGGCATCCGCAACGGCATCCGCAACGGCATCCGCAACGCCAACCGCAACGACAACTCCATACAGATTAGGGGAAAGCGCGAAAAACGCGAAAGCGCGAAGAAGAGCAACGGCCACTGCCACGACAAGTGCAACTCGATGTAGCATTGACACGTCGAACCGCCGAGCAGTTTTCGCGCCTTCGCGTCTTTCGCGCTTTCTGTTGCTCTGTGGGAGTTGCGGTTGCGGTTTTCGTTGCGGTTTTCGTTGCGGTTTTCCGCCCAGAGACTCCTCGGCGCGCCCACGCGGTGAACCGGTACGCTACATCTCCCGTCGCGCCTGCAACGCCTGCGCGATCGTCACACCGTCGGCGTACTCCAGATCGCCGCCCACCGGCAGCCCTCGCGCGATGCGCGTCACTCGTACGCCGAGCGGTGCGAGTTGACGCTGTACGTACAACGCCGTGGCTTCACCCTCGAGCGACGGGTTCGTGGCCACGATGACTTCGGCAATCGCGTCCGTTGGCACACGTTCAACCAGCGCCGCAATCGTGAGATCGTCCGGGCCCACACCATCGAGCGGGGACAGGCGGCCACCAAGCACGTGGTACCGTCCACGGAACTCACCCGCCCGCTCAATCGACGCGATGTCCGCTGCGTCTTCCACCACGCACACCAGCGACGGATCTCGGCGCGCATCGGTGCACAACGAACAGAGCGCGGCTTCCGTGAGATTGTAGCAGCGAGTGCATGGTCGAACCGTGTCGACCAACGTGACCAACGCCTGTGCGAGCCGACGACTCTGGTCAGCCGATTGCTTGAGGAGATGGTACGTGAGGCGCTGCGCCGTCTTGCGGCCGATGCCGGGCAGACGGGCCAGTTCCGTCGTGAGATCGTCAATCGCGGACATGCGCGACAGTCGCGGACGTCAGGATCCGAACGGCAACTTGAACGGCAGATCGAGCCCACCCGTCAGCTTGCCCATCTCGTCCTGCGCCGCTTCCGCCGCCTTCTTCTGCGCTTCGGCGGCAGCGACCACGATCAAGTCCTCGAGCATCTCGACGTCAGCCGGATTTACCACACTCGGATCCAGCTTCACCCGCCGGAGTTGGCCCTTGCCGTCGCATTCCACCGTGACCATCCCCGCGCCCGCCGACGCACTGACCGTGCGGCGCGCCAGATCGTTTTGCAGCTGCTCCAGCTTGCCCTGCATCTGCTGCGCTTGCTGCATGAAGTTGAAGATGTTTGACATACCGGAAAGATAGCCAAACGCCCGCACTCAGTCGAGCAACTCGAGATCAAGGGCCTTCACCGCCGCCGCCAGTAGCGGATCGCGCTGCGCCAAGCGGTCGAGCGTCTCCGACTTGACATCGTGGGCGGTAATCCGCTTTCCGACGGTCTCCGACGGTCCGGCGGTTGCGCCATCACTCTGGAGACGCAACGCGCGCACCGGTCCCACCAGCTCCGCAATCACCCCGAGCAAACGGTCGCGCCCATTGTCGACCGCAGTCGAGAAGGTGTCGTCGCCCGGATCATGGTGCAGCGTCAGCATGCCCGACCCATCGAGCGCGGTAGGACGCACTCGGCGCACGGACTCGGCAAGCATGCCTCGTCCACCCACGCGAATCGCCTCGGCCACGGCGTTCCACTGCGCGCGGATAGCCTCCAGCGTTGGCGGGCCAGCCGTGACAGACGTGTTGGCCGCACCAGCCGCACCAGCCGCACCAGCCGCACCAGCTGCACCAGCCGCACCAGCCGCACCAGCCGCACCAGCTGCACCAGCCGCACCAGCCGCACCAGCGCCGCCACCCAGCTGCGCCAGTGCCGCTGCCCCGGCCGCTGCGGCCGGCGGCGTCGCGGCATACGCCGACGCTCCACGCGCCTCGGGTACTCGCGCCGAACGCCGCGCCGGCGGGTCCTCGCCCGTGTCGAACCCGCGCAGCACCTCCTCCAACTCCACGGTACGATCGAGCAGCGCAAACCGCACCAACAACGACTCCAGCAACAACTGCGGCTGCCCGCTCTTGCGGAACTGCGGCTCGATCTCGAGCAGCGCGTGCAACATCCGCAACACATCCGGCGCCGTGAAACGCGTGAAACGCGTGTCGAGCGCGAGACGCAACGTCTCCGAGATCTCCGGCGGTGTGCCGCCCAGCGCCAGCGCCAGTGTGGCGCGCAGCACATCGGCCAACCCGGTAAGCACCTGCCCGAAATCCACGCCACCATCGGCCAGCGACTGCACGCGCGCGAACACATCACCGGCGCGTCGATCGGCGATGAGATCGAGCAGCGCAACGAACTCTTCTTCGGGCACCAGCCCCAGAGCGATACGGACACGATCGGCGGTGACTTCGCTCGTGTCTCCCAGCGACAGCACCTGGTCGGTGAGCGAGAGTGCATCGCGCAGTCCACCGTCGGCGGCACGCGCGATCATGCCGAGCGCATCATCGTCGAACGCCACGCCTTCGCTCGTGAGCACATGCGCGAGTCGTTCGCGGATTTCGCGCGGTCCGATGCGCTTGAGATCGAAACGCTGGAGCCGACTCAACACCGGCGCTGCGGCTTGCGCAATCTTTTGCGGATCGGTGGTCGCAAACACGAACACCACACGTGGCGGCGGCTCCTCGAGCACTTTGAGCAACGCGTTCCACGCTTCGCGTGTGAGCATGTGCGCTTCGTCCACGATGTACACTTTGTAGCGATCATCGGCCGACGGCGCATACATCGCACGTTCGCGCAAGTCGCGCGCATCGTCGACACCACGATTGGACGCGGCATCGATTTCCACCACATCGAGTGACGCACTGCCGCTCCAGATGCGTTCACAGCTCGTGCACTGTCCGCACGGTTCGCCATCGTTCGGCTCGCCGGCACGTCGCTGCGCCGAGAGCGTCTCGCAGTTGAGCGCCATGGCCAGTACGCGCGCCAGCGTGGTCTTGCCGGTGCCGCGCGGGCCGCACAACAAATAGCCGTGCGCCACACGATCACGCGCGATGGCACCCTTGAGGGTGTTGGCCACATGCGATTGCACAGCAACCGACACGAAGTTGGTGGGGCGATACTTTCGCGCGAGAGCGAGCGACATGAACGCGGGGGTCGGCGCGGGTGAAACGGGCGCGAGAGGACGCCGCAGGGGCGCCTCGCTGGAGCACGGCGTACGCCGCACACAGTGGCCGGCGACATGCCGGAAACTACAGCGCCGGTGCGACGGCCGCTCCACTCACGGAGGGACGAACACACCGGCGCAATGCCCCGGGTCTTACGAAGCGACGTTAGACACCACGTACCGTTGCTACCTGCGGGGTCCTGGCGGAGTTGGCGGGCTCACGCCCTTCGGGACCCGGGACAAATGAACAATAGACGGCGCGGCGGCTCCGGACAAGCCGGGCATCGGGTTTACGCGTGCCGAAACGCCCGCACGACCCGCGAGACAGCCTCAGCCAAACGAGGAGCCGCCGCCTCGATCTGCGCCGACGAGGCATCGCGATGCGTCACCGCACGCACCCGCGTGTGCGTCCAACCGGAAATCCGCACGCCGAGCGTCGCAGCCTCAGCTACCAGTGCCGTTGCGCACGGCACCGGTAGATCGAGCATCACGATATTCGTGTGTGGTTTGACCACCCGTGCGCCTTCGACGCCGTCGAGCGCCGCAGCCAGCGTGCGCGCGTTCGCGTGGTCCTGCGCCAAACCGCTCATATGATGCGCGAGACCGAAACGCGCCGCGGCAGCAAGAATCCCGGACTGCCGCATCCCGCCGCCCAGACGCTTCCGCGCCCGGTGCGCGCGCGTGATGGTCTCGCGCGTACCAGCCAGTGCCGCGCCAACCGGTGCCCCGAGTCCTTTGGAGAACGACACCATCACGGAATCGGCGCACGCCGATAGCTCGGCCAGCGAGCTTCCGGTGGCCACATGCGCGTTCCAGAGCCGCGCGCCGTCCATGTGCATGGGCACGCCGAGCGCGCGCGCGACCTGCTGCAGTTGCTGCAACTCTTCGAGGGGCGTGACCACACCACCGGCACCATTGTGGGTGTTCTCGACGCACACCAGCGAGGTTTCGGGCGCATGCGCCGACGGTACACGAATCGCGTCGTGCAATTCCGCCGCCGTCATCACCAACGAGGCGCCACGGACCGCGCGAATCTGCACGCCGGCCAATGCGGCGGCGCCGGCCATTTCCCAATGCACGATATGTGCGTCAGCATCGAGCAACACTTCAGTGCCGGGTGTTGTCAGCACCCACAAGGCGGCCTGATTGGCCATCGATCCTGTAGGGAAAAACAGGGCCGCTTCCTTGCCGAGCAGTTCCGCAACTTCGCACTCAAGCGCGCGTGTGGTGGGATCGCCATCGAGCACATCATCGCCAACCTCGGCCGATGCCATGGCCGCCCGCATCGCCGCCGATGGCTGTGTGACCGTGTCGCTGCGCAGGTCGAGTCGCTCCGTCATTTCCTGGGTGATCGGGTGGGTGGAATCGGCGCTGGCACCGGCCGCAGCCCCAGATGCGTTTCGCGGCGGAGTTCGTGTGCCTGTGCAACTTCAGCCCCGAGGAGAAACAGCAACGCCCCGTAGTACACGAAAAAAACGATCGACACGATGACCGCGATGGAACCGGTGTACAGGGAGCTTGGGGAGAAGCGCACA
>JBBRDP010000006.1:0-43571 GCA_038203795.1 Gemmatimonadales bacterium | reverse complement strand
CGGCATTGCGTATTTCACGAATCCGCTGCGTGGCCTTGAGACCACGGGCGCGGAAGCCGAGATCGCGGTGTTTGATACCACGTCGCGCGCGTTCCCGCTTACGGTCCGCGGCCGACATCTCATTGTGGGGTCGCTCGACACCACAGGGTTTCGCACAGTGGTGGAGATCTTCGAGATTTCCAACGATAGCACACGCACCCTCATCGCCAACGAGTCGCCCGACGCCGACCCCACATGGGTGATTCCGGTGCCGCTGGCGGCGCGCGACGTGAAGGCGGGGCAGGGGGATCTGCCGGCCGACGCATTTGTGCAGTCGGAGGGGAAAGTCTCTCTGTACGCGGCGCTTGCCCCGGGCCTGAAACAGCTCTCCATTTCATACTCCGTAGCCGAGAAGGATTTCCCGCTCGAACTGACCATTACGGGCGGGGCCGTGGTGCTCGAGGTCCTGCTGGAGGAGGCTGAAGCGCGCGTGAACGGGGCGAGCCTGCTGGCCACAGAACCGGTCGCCCTTGAGGGACGGCAATTTCAGCGGTATCTCGCGCAAGATGTACGGGCCGGCAATAGCATCGTGGTCGAGGCACCGGGCGCAGGGTTGGGCGGACGTGGGCTCTACGTGACGGTGCTGCTGAGTGCGATCGGATTTCTGATGTTGCTGGCGTTGTTGCGCGCCGGCATTCGCAAGCAGAAGCCCATCGAGCAGACTGGTGTGCGCGTGTCGCCAGTGTCGGATGTGCCAACGCCGCAGCGGCTGGCGCGCGAAATCGCCGACCTTGATGCGGCGTTCGCGGCACACGCGCAACCGAGTGACACGATGAAAGCGGCGTACGAGCGGCGACGTGTGGAACTCGCGGCCGTGCTGCGCGAGGAACTTGCTGCAACCGGTTCACGCGTGTAAGATTTCGGAATGGCGGTTCGGACTCGTGGTTCGAATCACCTCACAACTGATCGTGCGTGCGGGACACGGAAGCCGGTTTAATGCCGGCGCGGCCCCGCCACTGTATCGGGCATCTCTCGCGCGTTTTTTTGCGATAGCACGCCTGCTCAATTGGTCACTGACCGGTGCACGACACCGGATGGGAAGACCCGAGCAGTGCGGCCCGGAGCCAGGAGACGACCCGCGCGCGATTTGTACGAACACCCTCGAGGGGGGGGCTCGTGCCGCTGGGGTTCGCCTGCGCTCGCCGTTTCGGTGCGCGCAGCGTACCCCGCCGTGCCCGGGCGTCCTTCTCA
The DNA here is from genome assembly GCA_038203795.1 of Gemmatimonadales bacterium. Classification (GTDB taxonomy): domain Bacteria; phylum Gemmatimonadota; class Gemmatimonadetes; order Gemmatimonadales; family Gemmatimonadaceae; genus JAABRT01. Next base: position 42,341 of record JBBRDP010000006.1, on the reverse strand, counting down.
TCCCTGAGAGGACGCCTTTGTGTTTCGCCGCGCACCACGAGACGTAACGCCAGACCTGCTGCACCCGGCGCGCGTTGCGCCTCACGCGCCGCGTGCAGTGAGCGGGGCCGCAACACGGGCCGTAACACGGGCCGTAACACGAGCCGTAACACGGGCCGTCACACGGGCCGCGACAGTGGCTGTTGCATTGGCTGCGTGCGCATCGCCGGATCGCGCATCGCCGGATCGCGCATCGCCGGATCAATCGGCGCAGACCGCGCAGCCGCCGGCAACCGTTTCCACCACGGCCGGCTCGCTGCCGTCGCAATCATCGTCCGCGCGCGCGGTGGACACACTCGATGATTTCGGCGTGGTGCTGCCGCGCGATGCGAGCGATGCCTCGCGCGTCGTCTCACTCAATCCGGCATTCACCGAAATTGTGTTTGCGATCGGCGCCGGTGCGAGACTGGTGGGACGCACGCAATGGGACGATCGCCCGACAGCGGCACTCGCCGTGCCAAATGTGGGCGCGGGAATTCGCCCCAACGTGGAAGCCGTGCTGGCCACGCGCCCCACGCTGGTGTTGCTCTATGCCACCGCCGAAAACCGTGCCGCCGCCGACGCCTTCGCACGCGCTGGCGTGCGTACCATTGCGCTGCGCACCATCACGATCAACGATTTCCGTCGCGCCTCACACGTACTCGGCATGGCGCTCGGACAGTCGGCGGCCGCCGCCGCGCTCACCGATTCCATCGACATCACGCTCGCCCGCGTGCGCGACGCGGTGCTCGATGTGGAGCGACCGCGGGTGGTGTGGCCATCGTGGGATGCACCGGTGCTGGTGGTTGGCAACGCTTCCTACGAAGCCGAACTGCTCGACATCGCCGGTGCGACCAATGTCTTTGCCGACCGCGATGAATCCGTGGCCAATGTGACGATTGAAGAAATCGCGAAGCGCGATCCGTCGCTGCTGATCGCCGGCCCGCAGCGAGCCATGCTCATGCGTGCCAGCGCGCCCTGGAACGCGGTCCGCGCGGTACGTGAAGGCCGTGTGTTCGATCTCGACACCACGGTCGTTGGTCGCCCGGGTGTCACGATCGGCATGGCGGCGGTGTCCATTGCGCGACTGCTGCATCCCGATCGCGCCGACCGACTGCCATGACCCGCCTACTGGTACCGCTCGGATTGATACTGCTCGCACTCACCATGCTGCTGGCGCTGGCAATCGGCGCCGTGTCCATTCCCGTAGCTGACGTGTGGCAAGCGTTGTGGGGTGACGGCGAAACGCAGATTGTTTCTATTGTTCGCGAGTTGCGCGCGCCGCGCGTGGTGCTGGCCGCACTCGCCGGTGCGGCGTTGGCGTGCAGCGGTGCCGCGCTGCAGGGCACGCTGCGCAATCCGCTCGCCGAGCCGTATCTGCTTGGCGTGTCCGGAGGCGCGGCGGTCGGCGCGGTAGTCTCGCTCACCGTCGGGCTGGCGACGCCGACGGTGGTCACGCTGGCCGCGTTCGGCGGCGCCGCTGTCGCAACGGTGGTGGTGGCCCTGCTGGCGCGTTACGCCGGCGGTCGCGCCGAACCGCGCTTGCTGTTGATGGCTGGCGTCGTCGTGGGCGCGTTTGCCAACGCCGTGATTCTTGTGGCACTGGCCGACTCGCCGCCCGATCGCATTCGCGGTGCGCTCTGGTGGATGATGGGGTCCACCGCCGACGCCACGTGGGGTGCCGTGGCGCGTACGGGCGCTGCGTTGCTGCTGCTCGGTGGGATCCTGGTGGTGCGTGCGCGCGAGCTCGATGTGCTGTCATTGGGCGAAGAGCCTGCGGTGGCGCTTGGTGCCGATGTTGATCGCGCCGCTCGACGCACATTTTTGGTGGCGTCGTGGCTGGCCGCGTCCACGGTAGCCGTAATCGGCTTGATCGGATTCGTGGGGTTGGTGGTACCCAATCTCGCGCGTGCCCTCGGCGCACATCGACACCGGCCGATGCTTGTGGTCTCCGCGTTGTACGGCGGCGTGTTGCTCGTGGCCGCAGATATCGTCGCTCGCTCGGTGCGCGCGCCGATTGAGTTGCCGCTGGGTGCCGTGACGGCGTTGGTGGGCGTGCCATTCTTTCTCGCGCGCCTGCGCAAGCTCGCATGACATCGACCGCTGCGTCCACAGGTGGGAACGTCGACCTGCAATTTCACGACGTACGTGTGACGTATCCACGCGCATCGGCGCCGGCCCTCGATGGGGTGTCGGTGCTCGCGGCGGCGGGCCGCGTGACGGCCGTTGTCGGTCCGAATGGCAGTGGGAAAAGTACGCTCGTGCGCGCACTGCTGCGCCGAGTGCCAATCGGCGCGGGACACATCACCGTGGGGCCGGATATGCACACCGCGCTCGACGCGCGCCGCTTCGCACGACGTGTGGCCGTGGTGCCGCAGCGCGAAGACGTACAACTCGCGTTGCCCGTACACGAGTTCGTGTTGCTGGGCCGACACGTGCATCTTGGCGCGTTCACACCCATTGGTGCGCATGATCGCGAGGCCGTGCGCGACGCCCTTGATCGCGCGGGCATGCTGCATCTGGCGGACCGTCGTACGGACACGCTGTCGGGCGGCGAGTGGCAGCGTGTGCGCATCGCGCGCGCGTTGGCGCAGGAAGCGCCTGCGATGGTGTTCGATGAGCCAACCACGTTTCTTGATATCGCGCACGAGATGGCGGTGTTCGAGCTGCTCGACGCGTTGGCGGCCGACGGGCGCACGGTGCTGGTGATCAGCCATCAGCTCAATCTGGTGGCGCGGTTTGCCTCGCACATCGTGCTGTTGTCAAATGGACGGGTGGCGGCGTCCGGTTCGGCGAACGACGTCATGCGCGGCGACATTCTTGAAACGGTGTATGACTGGCCGCTCGTCGTGACCCGCGATCCGGCGGTGGGTGCGCCGGCGCTGGTCCCGCTTCGCAAGAGCGCGCGCGGGGTGCGCTCCCTGCCATGACTGGTCGTGCGTTCGCGCTGATGGGTGCGCTTGGCAGTACGCTGCTCGTGCGTGCGTCCACGCTGCAGGCACAGGGCAGCGCGCGCGTCGTGTGTGTCGTTGATGCGGCCACGAATGCACCGGTGCCGTACGCGCGCGTTCGTATCGGGGATCGTGAAGTCGCGGCCGCGAAGCCAAACGGGCGGGAGGCGGTCGAGGGATGGTGTGTTGTCGTGCCCGCGAACGCGCGCGGCGCATGGGTGGTGACGCGCATCGGGTACGCGCCGTTGCGTACCACGGGTGACGCTGTTTTTTCATCGCCGGTTTCCGCATCCGATGCGACGGAAGCACAACGCCGCGATACCGCGTTCGTTCGTCTCGTGCCGCTGGCCGCTGCGCTTCCGGCCAACGTCACGGTCGCCCCATCGAGCGTGTGGGCCGGTGCGGGTGCGCGCAACGCCGTCACGTTGTCGGTTGATTCGGCGCGCGCCCTCGGTGCGTCCACAACCGGTGCACTCGTCGCGCTGTTGCCGTACACGTTTCCGCGCAGTGCACGCGGTGAGGTGACGCTGTCATTGCGCGGGGCACGACGCGAACAGGTGGCCGTCACGCTGGACGGCGTGCCGCTCACCGATCCGGCCACCGGGCTCGCCGATCTCGCCGACGTGCCGTTGGCTGCACTCGGCGCCGTCACCGTCTCACCGGGCAGTGATCCACTGGGCGCGGGGCCTGGTGCGGCGGGGGGGGTGCTGTCGCTGCAATCGGGACGTGGCTCGATTGCTTCGCTCAGGCTTGGTGCATTCGGGGACGTGTCGACGGAAGGCGCCTGGAGCGTTTCGCAGGGGGACGTGCATGTGCGTGTCGGCGGCGCCTACCGCACCGCACGCAATGACTTCCCCTTCGTGAACACCGCCAGCACCACCGGGACCTCGCTGAACGAGACGCGCGTGAACAACGATGTCTCCCGCGCGAACGCACTCGTGCAACTGCAGGCGCCGCGCGTTCATCTTACACTGCTTGTCTCGCGCGCAACGCTCGGCCTTGTCGGACCCGTCAATGTGCGTGACTACGACCAGGATCGGTCCACGACCACGCGCCTGTTTCTTCGCGGGACCGCGCAAGCCGGTGTGACCATGTTCTCCGCGAGTGCGCGGACGTTCGCGCTCGACTATGGCGATCCGGGCCGTGCGCAGTTCGACAACCACGCCCAGGCCTCGGTGCTCGATGTCGACGCGCGTCGCACCGTGGGCGGCGTGCTGGTGCATGTGGGTGCAGGCGGTGATCGGCTGCGAACTACCACCGCCGTTTCGCAGGATCGCGCGCGTGGGTTCGTGTCAGTGATGCAGGCGCGAAGCGCCATCGGGCTGGAGTGGACCGGTGGCGCACGCGCTGACGCGATCGGCGGCACTGGTGTGCTGCCGTCCTTCTCGTTGGCCGCCGTTCGGCGTACCACGCGTACCGATGTGGGCGTGCGTATTGCGCAGGCCGTGCGAGTGCCCACGCTGTACGACTTGTACTTTTCCTCTCCGCAGCGACTCACCGCGCGAGCGCTGCGCCCCGAGCGTGTGTTGTTCGATGGCGAAGTGCACGCACGTTGGCGCACGACAGACAACGCGCGCGTTCGCCTGTCGCTCGAGGGCGCGCTCGTGCAGCGCATCACGCGTGACGCGATCATCTGGTTTCCAGGCAACTTTGGCTGGAGCCCCGCCAACGTGGGCACTGAATCGATGCGCGGGGTGGAAGCGCACGCCACGCTGACGCGAGGCCCGATCGACATCAGCGTCTGGGGCACCGCCTATGATCCGCAGTTGACCTCCGGCGCATTGCGCATTCCCACGCCGTATGTGCCTTCGCTGGCCGGCGGTGCGATCACGCGTGCACAACTGGGTGTGGTGCAACTCGCGGCCTCCAATCGGTGGCTGGGCCCACGTCCGTTTACCGCCGGTCCGCGCGATCCGGCCTTTTCACTGCCCACTGTTGCATTGCTCGATCTCACGCTCAGTACGCGTCGCACGCTGCGGCGCGGCGACGCGCTGCTTGCGGCGTCGCTCGACAATGTCACCAACCGCGCCTGGCAATCGGTGCGCGGATTCCCTGCGCCCGGCCGAACTTGGTCGATCGCCATCACCATCACTCCCTGAGCTTTTTGATGAAGACGTTGCTTCGATTTCGCATCACGTCGATGCTCGCCGCCTGTGCAACGGTGTCGGTGCTTTCCGCCTGTGGTGACGACGGTCTCTCGGAGTCCCCGGCACTCACCCCGCGCAGCAGTGTCGTGCTTGATGGGTTCATTCAGCCCGGCTTGACGCTCGTCCCGGATTCCGGTGGCTCTACGCAGCGCATCGCGCTCGGTGCGCCCAACGAGTTCGATGGCGGTTCGTTTGAAGTGCGCAATGACACCGCCGTGGCAGCGTCGAGTCGTGGTGCCGGTGATTTGCTCTACATCGCGTCGCTGGGCACTGGTGCGGTGCGACGCGTGCAGTTGCCCGCACGCAGCAACCCGGCGCGCGCACGTTTGTTGCGGGGCACAAATGGGCAGGCGCTCGTCGGCGTTCCGCTGCGCGACAGTGGCGCGCTCGCACTCGTCAGTCTTGGTGGCAACACATTCACGACCGCGTCGATCGGCAATCTCGGCGCGTGTCCTTCTGATGTCTTCCAGTACAGCGGCGATGTGTGGGTCGTCGACGCCAATGCTGCGTGCGCGACGGACTATCGCTCGCTCGGCGCGATGCGACTGATTCGCATTCCCAGCGGCAGTGGCGCACGGCAAGTGATTGCGCTCGATGGATTGCGCGGCTCGGATGTGGGCGTCGTGGTCGTTGGGGATGTCGCCTATATCAGCGCCGGCGGTGCGGCCGACTTTTCGAGCTTTCCGTTTCAGCTGCTTGCTGGTGGCGCGATCACGCGCGTCGACTTGCGTACCGGAACGGTCCTTGGCACGCGCAACATGCCCGCCAGCTCGTACGGCGCGAGCGCGCGGCTGGGTCTCGATGGACAGCTGCACGTGTCGGTGTTCGAAGATCTCGACAACTTTCGCAGTCGCACGATTTCGTACCGGCTGCCGGAGCTTACGCCCACGGGCACGCGCATGCCCTCGAGCGACTGGTTGGCCCTGCGTAACGCGGCGGGTGATCAGGTGAGCTGCGGGTCGTCCATCGCCGACGGGATCGGACGGTTGCACTGCATTCAGAATCGCACCGGCTCCGCCACCTTCCTCATGATTTTTGCACCGGATGGTTCGCTGGTGCGTGAGGTCGCGGCGGGGCAGGGCGGTGTGGATCTGCGGTTTCGTTGATGCGGCGAGGGACCATCGTACCGCCAGCGTTCTGCGCCAGCGTTTTGCGCCAGCGGTCGGCGGTCCCGCTAGATTGAACCGATGCCTCTCGTTGCCACCGATGCGATCGTACTGCACGTCTTCGACTATCTCGAGACGTCACGCATTTTCAAGCTGGCAACGCGCGAGCTCGGGGTGCAGTCGGTGCTGGCGCGGGGCGCTCGACGTACCTCGGGACGTTTCGGATCGGCGCTCGATCTGTTCGCCGAGGGGGTGGCGCAGCTTGAGGTGCGGCCGGGCCGCGATATGCAGACGCTGACCGGATTCGATGTCGTGCGTTCACGCGCCGAACTGGCGTCTGACCTGTCGCGTTTTTCAGCCGCCGCCGCCGTTTCCGAGTGCGTGCAGCGCGTGGTGACGGAGGATCATGCGCCGGTGGCGTATGAGATCACGCAGCGCGTTTTGAACGCCTTGACGATCGCGCAGGGGCCCGCTGTCGTCGCGACCACCCTCGGCGGCCTATGGCAGCTGGTCGCCGAACTCGGCTTCTCGCCAAACCTCGAGGACTGTGCCGCGTGCCACGCGCCCGTGGCGGTGGACGGGCCGGCCTCGTTCAGTCATGCGGCCGGCGGTGTGCTCTGTGCCTCGTGTTCGTCGCGCGCGCCGGGAGCGCGTCGGCTGCCCGCGACGGCCCGCGCCGCCATCCAGGGCTGGATGGCGGGGCAGGACACGCCAACGCTGCCGGAGGGCGAGGGTCGGGCGCATCAGCGGCTGTTGCGCGAGTTTCTCGGCCATCATGTTACCGAGACGCGGACGATGAAGGCGTGGGCGGCGTGGGAGCAGGGCGGCTGGCGCTAGCGCAACGGATTGGCAGTCTTTCGTCTTTTTTGGCAGGAGCGCTTGATTTGGCGGTGGTTGCCCGGAGTCACGTGACGGTCGTCACGGAGCCCGTCCAATGGAACGGAACCGAGCTGATGGGTTACTATTGTCAAGAATGTGACGTCTGCACTCTGGACGGCATGAGCAGGAGCGAAGTTCGTCCGGTTGGCGGACGATTGTCGTTCCACGCACTGGAATGTGCGTTCGTGTTGCTTGACACACCCCCTCGTTCGTCTTTAGTTTGCCAGTACACGTAGGAATCCTTCACCCACCACAGGAGATTGGACCAAGCCCCTGATTCGTCTGTCGGAGACAACATGAAACGTGTAATGACTTTGCTGGGACTTGTCCTGGCTGTCGGAGCGTTCATGCCACGTGAAGTCGCGGCGCAAGGCGGTGTGATGGATCCCACAAGCACCGTCGTTCGCCCTGGGGTAGGAAAGCTGCGTCAGAACTTTCCTAACCCCTTCAATCCTGAGACCTTTATTCCGTTCGTTGTGGGCGATTCGCCCGTCTGTGCGGAATCGGGTCGGCAGCACCGGGTTTCACTCCGCATCTTAAACCTGCTTGGGCGAGAGGTCGCGGTGCCGGCACTGCAACAGGGCACCAGCAACGTTGCTGGTGGCCAACCGTTGAATGGTGTGATGCTCCCATGCGGCGAATACACCGCCTATTGGGATGGAAAAGACAAGCGAACAGGTCGGGAAGCTCCATCCGGCATGTATCACTACATTCTCCAAATCGACAACCAGAAACCGTTGGTGAAGAAGATGAGCGTGGTCAACTAGAACGCCACTGACCAAGGCTTACAAAACGAGCGGCGCCCCGGGTGAACGGACCCAGGGCGCCGCTTTTTTTTGTGTCCGGTACGTACGTATTGCGCGCGTTGCCCGCCCGAGTCGTTTTGCAATCCCCGGAGAAGCCGCCGATTCGGCAGCATCGGGCTGGCACCCGAGTTGCCTTCTCATATACCTATCGGAAGGCTGCGCGCGCGGGACGTGCGACAGTCATGCGCTGCACGACGTCGCACGCACCATCGCGCGTCTCACGACCTCAGCCGGACCCGACCCTTATGATCAATCCGGATCGCTTGACCGTCAAAAGTGGCGAAGCCCTCAACGACGCCGTCGCGCTCGCGCGCCGTGCCGGCAATCCGCTCGTCTACGATGTGCATCTGTTGCTCGCGCTGCTGGCACAGGACGAAGGCATTGTCGTTCCCATACTCCAGCGCGTTGGCGTGTCCGTCGCACAGCTGCGGCAGCAGGCTGAACAGGAAGCCGCGCGCTACGCCAAACAGAGCGACGCGCAGCCTACGTTGTCCCGCGAGCTTTCGCAGGTACTCGATGCGGCCGACACGCTTGCGCAGGAACTCGGTGATGCGTACATCAGCACTGAACACCTGCTGCTTGCGCTGAGCGACGCCAAGGGCACCGATTCGGCGCGCCTGCTCGCCGGCGCCAACGCGACACGCAAAGGGCTCTCCGATGCCCTCAAGCTCGTTCGCGGCAGCCATACCGTCACCGATCAGACGCCGGAGCAGCAGTATCAGGCGCTGGAGCGCTTCACGCGCGATCTCACCGATCAGGCGCGCAAAGGCAAGCTGGATCCGGTCATCGGTCGTGACGAAGAAATCCGTCGGGTGATTCAGGTGTTGTCGCGGCGCACGAAAAACAATCCGGTGCTCATTGGCGAACCCGGCGTGGGCAAGACGGCCATTGCCGAAGGGCTCGCGCAGCGCATGATCAACGGCGATGTCCCGGAGTCACTGCGAGACAAGAAGCTGCTCTCCCTCGATCTCGGTGCACTCATCGCGGGCGCAAAGTTTCGCGGGGAGTTTGAGGAGCGCCTCAAGTCGGTGCTCAAGGAAATCGCGTCCAGCGAAGGGCGCGTGGTGCTCTTCATCGACGAGCTGCACACCCTGGTAGGCGCAGGCAAGGCCGAAGGCAGCATGGATGCAGGCAACATGCTCAAGCCGATGCTGGCGCGCGGTGAACTACGCGTGGTCGGCGCGACAACGCTTGATGAATATCGCAAACACGTCGAGAAAGACGCCGCACTGGAACGTCGCTTTCAGCCGGTGTTTGTGGGTGAGCCGAGTGTGGAGAATACCATCGCGATTCTCCGCGGGCTCAAGGAGCGGTACGAGGCGCATCACGGCGTGCGCATCACCGACGGCGCCGTGGTCGCCGCCGCCACGTTGTCCGACCGCTACATCGGCGATCGTTTTCTGCCGGACAAGGCGATTGACCTGGTCGATGAGGCCGCATCGCGCTTGCGCATCGAGATCGATTCGGTGCCGCAGGAGATTGATGAAGTTGAACGCCGCAATGTGCAGCTCGAGATCGAACGTCAGGCGCTGCGCAAAGAATCCGACGCCGCGTCGCTGGAGCGTCGCACCACCCTCGAGCGTGAACTCGCCGAGGGCAAGGAAAAAGCGTCGGGCATGCGCGCCCAATGGCAGCAGGAGAAAGATGTCCTCGGCGCCGTTGGGCGCATCAAACAGGACATCGAACAGGCGCGCATCGAAGCTGAAAAAGCAACGCGCATCGGCGACCTGAACATGGCCGCCGAAATCACGTACGGCCGTATTCCACAGCTCGAGCGCGACATGAAAGCCGCCGAGGCCAAGTTGGCGTCGCACGATGGGCGTCCGCAGTTTCTCAAGGAAGAGGTGGGGGCCGACGACATCGCGGAAATCGTCGCGCGCTGGACCGGGATTCCGGTGGCCCGCATGATGGAGTCCGAGCGCGAACGGCTCACGCGCCTTGAAGAGGTGCTGTCCACGCGTGTGATCGGGCAGCGCGAAGCCGTCGCGGCCGTTGCGAATGCCGTCCGTCGTTCGCGCGCCGGCCTGCAGGACCCCAATCGTCCGGTGGGCAGTTTTATCTTCCTCGGGCCCACGGGCGTTGGTAAAACGGAGACCGCGCGCGCGCTCGCGGAGTTTCTGTTCGACGACGAGCATGCGATGGTGCGCATCGACATGTCGGAGTACATGGAGAAGCACGCCGTCGCACGCTTGATCGGTGCGCCGCCGGGCTATGTGGGCTACGAAGAAGGTGGCCAACTGACGGAGGTCGTGCGTCGGCGTCCGTATTGCGTGATTTTGTTCGATGAAATCGAGAAGGCACATCCCGATGTCTTCAATGTGCTGCTGCAGGTGCTCGATGACGGACGCCTCACGGATGCACAGGGTCGGACCGTGGATTTCAAGAACACGGTTGTCATCATGACCTCCAACGTGGGCTCGTCGTATATTCTCGAAGCCGCTGACACGCCAATTGAGGAAGTGGAAGCGCGCGTGCTCACCGCGTTGCGCGCGAGCTTCAAGCCCGAGTTCCTGAATCGTATTGACGATATCGTGGTGTTCCGTCCACTCGGGCGTGAGGAGTTGGATCGGATTGTCGACCTGCAACTGGCTCGCCTGCGCGCACTGTTGGCCGACAAGAAGCTCACGATCGAACTCACACCAGCCGCACGGCAGCGACTGGCAGACTCCGGGTACGATCCGGTGTTCGGTGCGCGGCCGCTCAAGCGTGCGGTGCAGCGCATGGTGCAGAATCCGCTCGCGCTGGCTGTGCTCGAAGGACGCTTTGTGGACGGCGATCATATTCTCGCCGACGTGGATGAACAGGGCGGACTCTCCTTTGCGATTGCTGCGCGATCAGAGCAGTCGGTATGATGTGATGTGACGTTGTGCCGTGTGTACTTCTCGGCCATACACCAACGGGTCCGCCGGCTGGCGGACCCGTTGGTGTATTCGCATCACAACTCGCCGAACCTACGGCTTGCGTGCCGCCGCAGACGCGACAATCGCGACTTCGATGCGACGGTTGGCCTGTCGGCCCGCTTCCGTCTCGTTCGTGGCGATCGGCTCCAACTCGCCCCGGCCCGACGTGCGCAGCCGTGATACTGGCACGCCTTCAGTGCTCAGGAAACGTGAGGCGGCGGTTGCTCGCTGCTCCGAGAGTCGGCTGTTGTAATCATCGGCACCGACGGCGTCGGTATGCCCGACAATCAGAATATCCGTCTCCGGATACTTCTTGAAACTCTCGGCCAGATTGCGCAGGTTCGACGCAGCATTTGCACGCACTACATCGGAATCGAAATCGTACAGCAGTCCGCTGTCGAACGTAACCTGAATGCCCTCGCCAACGCGCTCCACCGTCGCCCCGGGAATGGCCAGCTGTATTTCTTTGGCCTGCTGATCCATCTGGTGCCCGATCACCGCACCCGCCGCACCACCAACCACCGCGCCGATGATCGCACCACGCGCCGTCGAGCCGGTCTGATTGCCGATGATTCCACCGACGCCGGCGCCGACGCCGGCTCCTATCGCCGCACCCGATTGTTTGTTACTTGCACAACCCACGAGGGAGCATCCGATCGCCACCAGGGCAATCCGTGACAGCTGCCGAAGAATCATGTGCGTTTTCCTGGAACGAGGAGAAGGATACCACCGACGACCACGGCAGCGATGCCGGCCCACATCGGGATGTTGACCTGCTGTTTGTCTTTCACTTCGATCGAGATCGGACCGAGGTTCGCCTCGCTCGTACTCTTCGTGTAGCTGAACCCGCCGTACGCGAGGGCGAGGGCACCGCCTACCATCAGTACGATGGCAATGATCTTGTTGGAGTTCATAGAGAGCCTTGTTGAAGTGCAGGGATCAAATCGGTCGACGTCCCTGGATCACGGGCACAAGCACGACAATGATGGCTATGACAAGCAGCACGTGGATCAGGCAGGGTCGTACCCCGTCAGCGGACAAAGGGACCGAAGTGCGCGTGTTGGTTGGAATACTGTCGGAGTCGGTGACGAAGACGTATCGTCAATACATGACAAAAATCACCAATGACCTCATTGTTCGCCGCGCACTGTGGTGTGCATCGTTCGGTGCCCTGCTCATCGCATGTTCCGGTGATGCGTCGGCTCCAACCGCGCCGGCACCAATACCGGCCGCAGGGCCTGTTGGCCCCTTCACCGTCGGGACCTCGTATCTTGATGCGCGTAGTTGGGTGCAGTACACCGCCGGTGATGCGCCGCTTGTCATCATCGCACCACACGGCGGATTGTTGTCGCCCGGCGAGCTCCCTGATCGCAGCTGTACGGGCTGCGTGACGGCCAACGACACCAACACACAACTACTCGCGCGCGTGATCGTGGACACGTTTGCCGCGCGCACGGGTCGGCGTCCGCATCTGGTTGTGAACCTGCTTCATCGGCGCAAGTTCGACGCCAACCGTGATCTCCCTGAGGCCTCGGGCGGGAATACTGCAGCACTGCGAGGGCCGTGGGAATGGCTGCACGCCGCCGTCGACACGGCGAAGGCTGACGTGGGCCGTCGCTGGCAACGGGGGCTGGTGATCGATCTGCACGGCCATGCGCACGCGATCCCGCGTCTGGAGCTCGGCTATCTGCTCACGGCAACGCAGCTCCGACTCGATGACGCGGCGCTGACGTCCTCTGGCGCATTTTCTTCCAGCAGCGTCGCGCGCTTGTTGCAGAACGGACTCAGCAATCGCACACCGGCCGAACGGTTGCGTGGTGCAACCAGTCTCGGCGGTTTGCTCGAGGCCCGGGGATTTGCTGCGGTGCCGTCATCAGTGGCACCAGCGCCGCTCGTGGGGGAAGACTACTTCAACGGCGGCTTCAACACGGCGCGACACGGTTCACGATCCGCAAGCACAACGGATGCGGTGCAGATAGAGTGTCATTTCACGGGGCTGCGCGATACCGAGGCCAGCCGCGCGGCCTTTGCGTCGGCGTTGGTCGATGCGCTGTTGGTGCTCTTCGCCAACGAGTACGGATGGCAGCCGTGACTGCGCCCCGCGTCATCAGGGCGTGGTTCGCGTGATCGCCACGCCGGATGATCTCGCGTACTTGCGTGAGGCCACACGCGAAGCCGAAGCCGCCGCCCTCGCCGGAGAAGTTCCGGTGGGCGCCGTCGTGGTATGTCGCGGTGCTGTGATCGCGCGTGCGCAGAATCGCATGCAACGCGACGGCGATGCGACGGCGCACGCCGAAGTACTGGCCCTGCGTGACGCCGCGCGTGCGCTCGGTACCGCCCGTTTGGGTGAGTGCACGCTGTACGTCACGTTGGAGCCCTGCGCGATGTGTGCGGGCGCGCTGGTGCTCGCCCGCATCGGACGCGTGGTGTTCGCGGCCTGGGATGAGAAGGCCGGCATGGCGGGCTCGGTGGGCGACCTGCTGCGACATCCGCGTCTGAACCATCGCCCGCACGTGCTCGGCGGTGTGGAACCAGACGCGTCTGTCGCACTCCTGCAAGCGTTCTTCGCTCACACGCGCACGCTGCGACTCACTTGAAGGTCTTGAGCTCTCCCGCTTTGTACTTCGCCCAGTACTCGGTGAGCTCGCGCCGCACTTTCCCGTGCAGCAGGTACACGCCCACCAGGTTCGGGAACGCCATACCCAGAATCATCAAGTCACCGAAGTCGAGCACGTTGGTGGCGGTGATGATCGAGCCGAGAAACACGAACAGCAGAAAGAGCAGGCGGTACGACAGCGACGACTTGGGGCCAAACATCCACACCCAGCACCGCTCGCCGTAGTACGACCAGGAGATCATGGTGGAGAACGCAAACAGGAACACCGCCGCCGAGAGCACGTACGGGAAGAAGGCGATTTCCTGACCCATGGCGCGCGACGTGAGCGCCGCTCCCTGATTGCCGGCCACGAGGCTCGCGTACTCCGGATTGTTGTACGCGCCGGTGATGACAATGACGAGCGCTGTCATGGTGCATACGACGACGGTGTCAATGAATGGCTCGAGCAGGGCCACGATCCCTTCGCGGACCGGGTAGGCCGTGCGGGCCGCCGAATGCGCAATCGCGGCCGATCCGGCGCCGGCTTCATTGGAGAAGGCCGCACGCTGGAAGCCGACAATGAGCACGCCGATGAAACCGCCGTACATCGCATCGGGATTGAATGCACCCGAAATGATCGCCCCGAACGCCGCCGGAATCTGTCCCGCGTTCATGGCGAGAATGGTCAGTGCCGCCAACACATAGACCACGGCCATCAGCGGCACGATTTTGTCGGCCACCGACGCGATGCGTTTGATGCCGCCGAGAATCGTAATGCCAACCAGGGTCATCATGAGCAGACCGTATGCCCACGGATAGTCTGCCAGAATGGGCACGGTCTCCTGGAGCGCGTTCATCGACTGGTTGACCTGGAAGCTGTTGCCGCCGCCCAGCGAGCCACCGATGCAGAGAATTGCGAAGAACACCGCCAGTCCCTTGCCGAACTTGGGCATGCCCATTTCGGCGAGGCCTTTCGACAGATACTGCATGGGACCACCGAGCACGTTGCCGTCGGGTCCGATCGCGCGATACTGCTGTCCGAGCGTGCATTCGGTGAACTTGGCCGTCATGCCGATCAAACCGGCGCAGATCATCCAGAAGGTGGCGCCCGGGCCGCCCAGGCTCACCGCGATCGCCACACCGGCGATGTTGCCCAGCCCAACGGTCGCGGAGAGCGCCGTGGTCAGGGCCTGAAAATGTGTCACGTCACCGATGGCTTTCGGGTCGGTGAATTTTCCACTGGTGACCTGAATCGCGTGCTTGAACGCGCGGATGTTGATGAAGCCCATGCGCACCGTGAGAAACACGGACGCGACGACGAGCCAGACCACCACGAGTGGCATTTTGTGGGTCGGGTCCCAGAACAGCAGGTCGAAAAAGAACACGGCGCTGATGACGGCATTGACGGAGCCCACGGCGCTGTCAACGGTGGCCATGAAGCCGGTGGCCTGGGCCGCGAAGGCGGAAGAGAGGGGCAGCAGGCTGAGCAGGCAGGCGCCGGCAAGGCCGCGCACCACGCGACCGGGAGATATGGTCATGCGGACGAGGAAAGGAGGGAGAAGTGACATCGGCGTCACGAGTCGCACCCGGATGGGTGACCTAGGGAGGAACCGCCAAGCTATCACCCGGAACGTCGGTACGATACCGGAGATCGACGGCGCGCCGAAAGAAGCTGGTGACGGCAGTGATACGCTGCGACCACCGAAGTTGCTGAGCCCGCCTTGCAGGCTTGTCGTCAGCGCTGCGGCCTGATTAAGTTGTGAGGCTGTAGGTTGGTATCGTTTGCTGTCGATTGCTCTCGATTGCTCTCGATTGCTGGACAGGTGGCTGAGTGGTTGAAGGCACCGGTCTCGAAAACCGGCGTACCCGCAAGGGTATCGTGAGTTCGAATCTCACCCTGTCCGTCTTGTACGCGAATACATCCCGGTTGGTGTCTGGATGGGTGGCCGAGTGGTTTAAGGCGCACGCCTGGAAAGCGTGTGGGCGCGCAAGCGTCTCGAGAGTTCGAATCTCTCCTCATCCGCTGACCCCGCAACGATCATCTGATCGTTGCGGGGTTTGTGTTTTCCCTTGGGCCAATTGCGCGACCGAAGCCGATCCGCCAGATATACAGCAGCATGAGACCCGCACTCCTGCGGCGTTTCCATCGCGGAGTTTCTCCGCAGGAGTGAACACGTGCCTCCCGCTGTCCGTCTGTCCGGCCGTCCCGTTGGCTGGCGATTTGCCTTGATTGCCGCCGTGGCGCTGGGCGTGTTCTTCCTGTGTGCCGGTGTTGTGATCGCGGCCAGCAACGCCTCCGCCGCCAAGCCGGATATCACCGTCGAGGCGGAACGCACCATGCAGGGGGCCAAGCTCAGCATTCGCGGGCGCGGTTGGCCGCCGCGCACCGACGTCTCCCTCTCCGCCTCCCGGCCGCCCGGTGCCAACGCGGAACTCGACCTGGGCAGCGCGCAGACCAACGCCGAGGGCGAGTTTCGGGCCACGAAGCTGTCCAAGTGCACCACGCGCAACGAATCCGATGGCGCCGCATCTGTCACGATCCGGGCGCGTGTGGGTGACGAGCGTGCGGAACGGAGCATGACGGCGGTGTCGTGGGTGTGCATGGCCACGCCGTGACGACACCATGATTGTCCGCCCGCCGCCGATCGCGCGCGGGTACGCAACTCGCGGGTTGGCAACTCGCGGGTCGGCAACGCGCGGGTAGGACGCACGGTTGACATCAGGGGCCTGCACCGGCAGCATACTGCGCTCACCGCCTCGCCGAGCTTCTGTGCTGACTGCCGTCTTCGCCTGTCCCATATTTTCTCCGGCCGCCACGCAAATGATCGAGGCGGCCGTCTCGTTGCCAAACGTGCAGCTCGCCGTGGTCGCGCAGCAGCCACTCGACGACCTGCCGGAGCGGCTGGCCAGCCGACTGGTGGCCCACTGGCAGGTGCACGACGTGACGGACGTGGCGCAGCTCACCTGGGCCGTGCGTGAGTTGCACAATCGAGTCGGGGTGGCCGACAAATTATTCGGCGCGTACGAACAACTGCAGGTGCCGCTCGCCGAAGTGCGCGAGCACTTCAACATCGCCGGCATGCGCCCCGCCGCCGCACATCGATTTCGCGACAAGGCGCTCATGAAGGAGACGCTGCGCGCGGCGGGTGTACCGTGCGCACGGCACTGCCTCGTGAGCAACGCAGAAGACGCGTGGGCATTCGCACGTGACGTCGGATTCCCACTCGTTGCCAAGCCACCGGCGGGAGCCGGCGCGCGCAACACCGAACGAGTGGCGAACCACGCGGCGCTCGGTGCGTGGCTCGTGTCGAATCCACCACAGGCCGACCAGCCGCTGTTGCTCGAGGAGTTTCTGAGCGGGCGTGAACACTCGCTCGAAACCGTCACGATCAATGGTCAGGCGATCTGGCATTCCCTCACGCACTATGATCCCACGCCGCTGCAGGTGATCGAGCAGCCGTGGGTGCAGTGGTGCGTGGTGCTGCCGCGCGATGTGGATGATCAGAAGTACGACGACATTCGTGAGGTCGGCGCACGCGCGTTAGCGGTGCTCGGCATGGACACGGGTGTCTCGCATTGCGAATGGTTTCGTCGGGCGGACGGCAGCGTCGCGATCTCAGAGATCGCGGCGCGCCCGCCCGGCGCGCAGATCACCACGCTGATTTCGCGGGCGCACGACATTGATTTTGTGCGTGCGTGGGTAGAAGTGCAGCTTTTCGGTCGGTTCGATGTGCCCGAGCGCAAGTATGCCGTTGGGGCCGCGTATCTGCGCGGGCAGGGACGTGGTCGCGTCACGGCGATTGAAGGATTCGATGTCATCGCGAAAGAAATGGGCGCGCTCGTGACTGATTATCGCCTCCCCACCATCGGGCAATCGCCGTCGGGGAGCTACGAAGGTGAAGGGTTCATTATTTTGCGGCATCCTGACACGGACGTCGTCGAGCGCGCCCTGCGCCGACTCATTTCCACACTGCGCGTCCGCCTCGGCTGACGTTCCCCTGCATCCACGAGCGCTCCATGGCCCAGAACGTCATCATGATCATGCCCGGCTTTCCGGGTGAGATGCCGCACTTCACGCGCGGCCTCTCCGAGGTTGGCGCGACGGTGTGGGGCGTCGCGCCGGGCGGGGTTGGCGAGTTGCCGGAACTCGCCCGTCAGCATGTGTCCCACTATCTGTCGGTGCCGTCGCTGTTCACCGACACGGACGCCGCGATCATGGCCATCCGCGAGTGGACGCGTGGCGTGACGATCGACCGCGTGAGCTGCCTCTGGGAGCCCGGTGTTGAGTTGGCCGCCGCGATTCGTACGGCGCTGGGTGCCCCCGGGCTCTCGCCTGAGCAGGCGCAGCGCTTCCGCAACAAGGAACTCATGAAGCAGGCGCTCGGAGCCGCCGGTGTGCGCGTGCCCATGCACATGGCGGCCCGCACGGCCAAAGAAGTCATGGCGGGCGCCGAACGCGTTGGGTTTCCCTGCATTGTCAAGCCAATCGCCGGTGCGGGTTCGCAGGATACGTTTCGCTGCGACAGTGCGGCGGAGCTCGAGACGGCGCTCGCGCAGCTCGGGCACATCGAGGAGGTGAGTGTTGAGGAGTTCATCGACGGCGAGGAGTTCACGTACGACACTGTCTGCGCTGGCGGCGAGATCAAGTATTTCCACGTTGGCTACTACAGGCCGCGGCCTTTGATTGCGCGCACGCTTGAATGGGTGAGCCCGCAGACACTCAGCTACCGCGACGTCGATGATCCGCAGGTGGCCGGTGGCCGGGCGATGGGAGAGCAGGTGCTCAAGGTCTTGGGTTTCGACGCCGGCTTCACGCACATGGAGTGGTATAAAAAATCCGACGGCGAAGTGGTGTTTGGGGAGGTCGCCGCTCGTCCTCCCGGTGCGCGCACGGTCGACCTGATGAACTTTGCGTCGGATGTCGACCTGTTCAGAGGCTGGGCGGAGGCCGAGGTGTTTGGCACCTTCTCGCTCGACATCGAACGCAAGTACAACTGCGCCTGCATCACCAAGCGCGCGCACGGTCAGGGGCGGATTCAGCGTGTGGAGGGGATGGACCGTGTGCGGGACCGCTGTGGCGACGCAATCGTGGCGGTGGACCTCGTGCCGGTGGGCCAGCCACGGCGTGACTGGAAAGCCACATTGCTCTCCGACGGGCACGTCACCCTGCGGCATCCGGACTGGCAGGAGACGATGGCGATGGCGGACTTCGTTGGGGAGCAGCTGAATCTCTACGCCGGCTGACCCCGCAGCTCGACCACGCGGCTTGACTACGCGGCTCGGCCACGCCGGTTGACAACCGTGGCGTCCATGACACACCGGGCATGCTGATGCGTGTGCGCCACACAAACCGCAGGGTCAGCGCGACGACTTCCGAGTGAATTCCTCGACTGCGGCACACTTTTCCCTCGGTATGGCTGGGCTCGCCTCGCGGCACGGCCCTTGCTCAGATGCACAGGTGAAGACACGTGAGTAATGTGTCACTGAGTGCCCGCTGCATGATGGCGGCGGGCCTCGGACTGGCCCCTCTGAGGAATCGGATCATGTCGCGAATTGTGGAAGACCCGCCAATCGAAGCAGCCCGCAGTCACTTTTCGCAGCTGTGTGTGCTGCTCACCGGTGTCGCGGCGGGCGTCGTTGAGCCCACTGCGGGAGAGTCGCTGCAGAGCCCGAGTTACCATATGGGTCGCCGAGATGGCTACCACGTCGTGGTGGCGCATCTGGCCAGCAGCCGCACCATCCGTGAGGCGGCCGACAAGTGTGTGGCGTTCGGCCGCGGCGTCGAGGAGCGCGCCGCGACGCACCCCTACGGCCCCGACTGGTGCCACGGCTTTGCGCAGGCCACGCTCGATGCGGCCTCGGACCTGGCCATGTATGCGGCCACGTGCACCCTGCCGCTGATCGACAAGGCGCGATTGCGTTCCGCCCGCACTGCGGCACGGCATCTCTCGCCGTTCCCGAACTCATGGACCGCGCCGCGTGGTGCCTCCGCGCTGGAGACCCCGGAATCGCCGAGCTCGCCGCGCGAGTGGTGACGCGCGGCCGCTCGTCGTTGGAGAACGGGTCGCGTGCCTTCGGGGACGCGGCCCGTTCTGCTTTGCACGAGCGCGACGCATACGAAGGCGAGCACACGAGGCAGCCACAACGTTGGCGTGCGAGTGTGTGGTCGATGCATATATTGCGCGCATGACCAATCCGACCACTCTCCTCGACGCGCGGGCCATCGACCGCACCCTGCGTCGCATGGCCGACGAAATCGTCGAGTTGAACGGCGGTACTGACGATCTGGTGATCGTGGGCATCGAGCGTCGTGGCGTGCAGCTCGCCGATCGCATCGTCACGATGATCGAGAAGCAGGAAAATGTGCAGCTCACGCGTGGCGCGCTCGATATCACGCTCTATCGTGATGACCTGCAGACCATCGGGCCGCGCCCGGTTGTGGGACGCACGCAGTTGCCGCTCTCCCTCGATGGCAAACGCGTGGTGATTGTGGACGACGTGCTCTACACCGGGCGCACCATCCGCGCGGCTCTTGACGAGTTGGCCGATTTCGGACGACCGGCGCGCATCGCATTGGTGGTGCTGGTCGATCGCGGTGGTCGCGAACTGCCGATTCACGCGGACATCGTGGGACGCACGGTGGACGTGCCACCGGGGCAACGTGTGGACGTATTCCTGTCCGAAGTGGATGACCGCGATGCCGTGATTCTCGCTGACCGCGACGCCGCGTGATTGCACCGGACCTTCACCCCGCAACATCCCGACGAATGACCGGCCCACTCGGCAAGGACCTGCTCGGACTCGATGAGTTGAGCGCAGAGCAGATCAATCTGATTCTCGACACCGCGGTGCCGTTCAAGGAAGTCTCCGAACGGCAGATCAAGAAAGTGCCGACGCTGCGCGGCATGACGATTGTCAATCTGTTCTTTGAAGCCTCCACGCGCACGCGCGTTTCGTTCGAGTTCGCCGAGAAGCGACTCTCGGCCGACACGGTCAATGTCGCGTCGTCCGGCTCAAGTGTGTCGAAGGGGGAAACGCTTGTTGACACGGCGCGCAATCTGGAAGCGATGCGCATTGATATGGTGGTGATTCGTCATCCCGCATCCGGCGCGGCGCGTTTTCTCGCCGAACGCATCGACAGCAATGTCATCAATGCCGGCGACGGCACGCACGAGCATCCCACCCAGGCGCTGCTCGATATTCTCACCTTGCGCGACAAGTTCGGTGATCTCGCCGGTCGCCGGGTGTGCATTGTGGGTGATGTGCTGCACTCGCGCGTCGCGCGGTCGAACATTCACGGCTTGCGCAAGCTCGGCGCGGAAGTCGCGGTGTGTGGTCCGCGCTCGTTGCTGCCGAACGCCGTCGAGGAACTCGGCGTCACCGTGTTCGACCGTATTGAAGCGGCGATCGAGTGGGCCGAAGCGCTCAATATTCTTCGCCTGCAGCTTGAACGCATGCAGTCGGGTTACATCCCGTCGCTGCGTGAGTACAATCGTGTGTTCGGTGTTACCAGTGAGCGTCTCGACCGGGCGCCACATGATCTTCTCATCCTGCACCCCGGCCCCATGAACCGCGGCGTGGAAATCGATTCAGACGTGGCCGATGGCCCGCACTCCGTCATCCTGCATCAGGTCACGAACGGCGTCGCCGTTCGCATGGCCGTGCTCTATCTGCTCGCCGGCGGTCGCCCTGATCTCGCCGACGCCGCGAAGGGAGGCGCCCGCTGATGTCCCGTGATCTCCTGCTGCGTGGCGGTCGCATCGTTGATCCGTCGCAGAACATGGATATGGTGGGCGATGTGCTGCTGCGCGCTGGCCAGGTTGAAGCGTGCGGCGCGGCAATCGGCACACCTGATGGTGCGGAGGTGATCGATTGCGCGGGACTGGTCGTGTCACCTGGCATGATTGATGTGCACGTGCACATGCGTGAGCCCGGTCGCGAAGATGTGGAGACCATCAAGTCGGGCGCGCACGCCGCCGCAGCCGGCGGATTCACTGCGGTGTGCGCGATGCCCAACACGCGTCCAACAACCGATAATCAGGCCACGGTTGGTTTTGTGAAGCGACAGGGAGACGCAGCGGGATACGCCCGTGTGTATCCCTACGGCGCGATCTCGGTGGGATCGAAGGGGGAAACACTCGCCGAAATGGGCGAGATGGTCGGCGCCGGCGCCGTGGCGTTCAGCGATGACGGCTATCCGGTGCAGAGTGCGCAGCTCATGCGCACGGCGCTCGAATACGCGCGCACATTCGGTGTCCCCGTGGCCGAGCATTGCGAAGACATGACGCTCGCGCACGCGGGCTCCATGAACGAAGGCGCCGTGAGCGCGCGACTCGGCCTCAAGGGGATTCCTGATGAAGCCGAAGAAATTTATGTCATTCGCGACATCCTGCTCGCCAAGCGCACCGGTGGACACCTTCACCTGTGTCACATGAGTACGAAGGGATCCGTCGAGCTCATTCGCTGGGGCAAGGAACGCGGGATCAACGTGACGGCTGAAGTGTGTTCGCATCACATCTCGCTCACCGAAGACCGCGTGGGGCAGTACGACACCAACGCGAAAATGAATCCGCCGTTGCGCACGCAGGAAGACATCGACGCGCTGCAGGAAGGGCTCGCCGATGGCACCATCGATCTGCTGGTCACCGATCACGCGCCGCATCACTACGACGAAAAGGAACGCGAGTTTGCCGACGCGCCCAACGGCATCGTCGGGCTGGAAACCGCGCTGGGCGTGAACTGCACGTGGCTCCTGCACCGTGGCGTGCTATCACTGTCCGCGCTCATCGACAGCATGGCGTGCAAGCCGGCCAAGGTGTTCGGGCTCGCCGGCGGCACGCTGCGCGTGGGAAGCCTCGGCGACGTGACCGTCTTCGATCCAAACCGCGTCTGGGCTGTCGATCCCAAACGGTTCAAGTCGAAGGGGCGCAACACGCCCTACGGCGGGGTGGAACTGCGTGGACAGGTCCGGATCACCGTGGTGGGTGGCCGCGTCGTGTACTCGGCCGAGTGACGCTGTCTTCGGCGTCACGCCGCGAGCAGGGTAGGAACCGAAGTCAGTGGAGCTGTAGCACGCTGCCGGCAGAGTTCGTCACGGTGTGACAGGTGGCGTCACGCCGTGTAACATAGGGTGGGCCGATGCGACGACGTCTGCATCGTCTAGGTGAGTACGGAAGGCAAAATGAGTCGTTTACCTGGAGTTCACGCATGACCGAGCAATCCCCGGTGTCCATCGATGAAGTCCGCGCGCTCGTCGCTGAACGGCATCGTTTCGACGAATGGCTGGCGGCGCTGGACGCGCGCCGCGCCGCCACGCCGGAACATGTGTATTCGCGGGTGCATGGCGACTATGTCGCGCGTCGCAGCCAGGTGATGACATCGCTGCACGAACACGTCCCGGGGCTGGAGCAGCATCTCGCCGAGCTGGATGCGCGCGCGAACGATCTCGGAGCGCGCTCGCAGGGGGAGGAGGATGAGTGCGCGGAGGCCATGCTCCGCCACGCCGTTGGCGAGTATGACGACGCCAAGTGGGACGAGGTGCGTACGCGTGTGGAGGAGTCACTCGCGACGCTCGGCACAGAGCGCGGCAGCCTCGACGCGCAGCGTGAGGACGTCGGATCGCTGCTCGACAGCGCTCGTCCGGTCGTGCCGTCGGCGCCGGCGCCGGATGTCGTGGCGGAACCTGAGCCGGCGTCGGCGGCCGTTGAGTCGGCGGCCGTTGAGTCGGCGTCCGTTGAGGTGGCGGCCGATGAGGCGGCGGCCAATCACGACGATGCTTGGGGCGAAGTCACCACGCCGACGGCGGCGCCTGTCGTCGACACCGAATCGGGCACACCCGACTGGCTGGGCGCCATGACGCCGGCCTCCGTTCCGACGCAGTCGGCCGGCGAGCCGGTGGCGCAGGATACGAGCGTGGTCGACGGGATCGAGCTGACGTCCGAGGAGCCGAACGCACCGGCGAGCGGTCACGACGGCGGCTTCGAGCGGCCGAGCATTTGGGGTGCGCGTGAGTCGGCTGGTCGGGGCGCAGCGTCGGAGCTGGTGGAGTCGAACGAGTCGGTGGATGTGTTTGGTGACGCGACATCAGCGGGCTCCAACGCCAACGGGCTGGTGTCTGATGCTCAGGCGCGGCGCGAGGGCGGTGCCGCGCCTGCAGACGCGTTTGACGAGCTCGCGTTCCTGCGCTCGGTCACCGATCCGCAGTCAAACAGCGCTCCGGCGGCGCCCAAGGCTCCCGGTACGGGGGACGCGCAGAAGACGCTGCGTTGTACCGAGTGCGGCACGATGAATCTGCCCACTGAGTGGTACTGTGAGCGCTGCGGGGGAGAACTCGCGGCGTTCTGAGAAGCTCACCGCGCCAGACGACAAAGGGCCGGTGTCTCAGAAAGACACCGGCCCTTTGGCTGCGTGAGCGCGACGACTTACGCCGTGGCTGCGACCTTGCCAATACGCGCGATGCTGCTTTTTTGACGAGCGGCCGCATTGGCGTGAATGAGCCCCTT
Source organism: Gemmatimonadales bacterium (assembly GCA_038203795.1). Lineage (GTDB taxonomy): Bacteria > Gemmatimonadota > Gemmatimonadetes > Gemmatimonadales > Gemmatimonadaceae > JAABRT01. The sequence continues at coordinate 18,436 of JBBRDP010000006.1, read as the reverse complement.
GCGCGCAGCACGATCGAGGAGCGACACCGCCTTGGTGCGCTCGTCAGCAGACGCCTCTGCCGTCTTCGCCTTCTTGAGTGCGGTGCGCAGCGTCGAGCGCTGAGCGCGGTTACGCACAGCAGCGGCGCGCGACTTCCGGAGATCTTTCTTGGAGGACTTGATATTCGGCACGAAACGGTCTTTGCTCGGGAGTCACGATACGTGGCGACGCACAGGGCAACGCCACTCAGGATAGACCGATAAACGTATCCCGATCTCCGCATTCTGTCAACTCGCTCCACGCGCGCTCGCCGGCGGCGTTGCAGCGGCGCGGTGGACAGGTGAAACTCCGCACAGTAGTTTATCCACAGTTGCTTGCTCGCACGTATTCGATACGTTCGGCTATCGAATGTCCGGGTGCGATTCGCGAGCGCTGATACCCTTCTACTCCGCCCGCGTTGATCTGGCAGCAGCTCCTCCTCATTGCCCCCGTGCTGCTGTATTCCATGGTGGCGCACGAGTACGCCCATGGTTGGGCCGCGCTCAAGCAGGGCGACCCCACGGCGGAGTCGCTCGGTCGGCTCACGTGGAATCCGGTGTCGCACATTGATCCGTTCATGACGGTGCTGTTGCCGCTCATGCTGGCCTTTGCCGGTGCACCGATTCTGGGTGGCGCGAAGCCGATTCCGGTGAATCCGGGAAACTTCCGAAACATCAGGCGCGGCGACATCATCGTGTCGTTGGCCGGCGTCACGGCGAACCTGTTGATTGCGATCGGCTGTATCCCGCTGGTGGTGCTGTTCGGTTGGCTTGGTGGGCTGATACCGTCGGTCGTTGCGCCGCTGGCGATCCTGCAGCAAATGGCGATATACGGCATTTTTCTGAACATGATTCTGGTGGTGTTCAACCTGCTGCCGATCCCACCGCTCGACGGCTCCCACGTGTTCAAGTACCTGCTGCCGCTGCCGTTGGCGCGGGCCTACACGCGGCTGGCCGGTGCAGGCATTCTGGTACTGCTGGCGTTCATGTATTTCGTGCCTGGCTTCCGCTCGGTTGTGCTCGGACCGGCGCTCTTCGTCCGCTCGCTCGCCGAGCGAGTCTACTTTCCGTTCCTGCTCCCGAACCCGCTCTCGTGATCGCGCCCTCGTTCCGTCCTTTGGACTCGGCCAATCCGCCGTTCGTCGTCGAGCTCGATCAGTTCTCGGGCCCGCTCGATCTGTTGCTGTCGCTGATCCGCGACGAACAGGTCGACATCTACGACATCCCGATCGCCCGCATCGCCGAACAGTTCTTGGCGCGCATCAGCACCCTCGGACTCGACGAAGCGGCCGACTATCTCGAAATGGCCGCACGGCTGTTGCGCATCAAAGCGCAGATGCTGTTGCCGCGCGCCGAAGGCCAAGAGACGTGGGAAGATCCACGCGCCGAACTGGTGCGCCGATTGCTCGAATATCAGCAGATGCGCGAAGTTGTGGATCTGCTCGAACGCCGCGGCGAAGAGCGTCGCAATCGGTTCGCGCGCTCCTGGGTGCCAACCGTGGAAGTGGCATCGGCTGCTGCGGCGCCGCTGGTGCTGTCGCTGGCAGACTTGCTGGCCGCGGTCGATCGCGTGATGCGCGTGACCAAAGAGCCCATCATGCACGAAATCATCGCGCGTGCGCTCGACGTGCAGGGTGCCATGGCCACGGTGCGTCACGTGATTGCGCTGCGCCGTCACACCCGCTGGACCGATATGATCGGCCGCGACGCCGAGCCGTGGCAAGTGTTGTCGGTGCTGCTCGCGTTGCTCGAAATGGCCAAGCTCGGTGAAGTCCGGGTGGCCCAACCAATCCCGTTTGCCATGGTGGAGATCGAACGACGTGACGCCGTTAGCGAAGCTGCTTGAAGCGGCGCTCTTCGCGAGCCCGCGTCCAATTCCGCTTGATGCCCTGGCCACGCTCGACCTCGACGCGTCGCCCGCCGCACTCGCGTCGGCGCTCGACGAGTTGCGTGAGCACTACGACGTGGATGGACACGGCGTTGAGTTGATCGAGCAGGGCGGAGGGTGGCAGATCCTCACGCGTCCCGAGTACACGGAAGCGATCGAGCGCGCCCGCGTGTCGGTGCGTCCGCAGCGGCTCAGTTCCCCGTCGCTCGAAACGCTCGCGATCATTGCCTATCGGCAGCCGATCGGCCGCGCCGAGATCGAGGAAATTCGCGGCGTGGCGGTGGGCAGTGTGCTCAAGTCACTGCACGAGCGCAATCTCATTGATGTGGTGGGACGCAGCGAGGGGATCGGACGGCCGTTGCTGTACGGCACGACGCCGCTCTTTCTCGAGCAGTTCGGATTGCGTCACCTCGAAGAGTTGCCGCGAGCAGATGAGCTCGCGATTGCACTGCGTGGCGCGGGTGGACTGGTGGGCACGCCCATCGAGCCGCCACCGCCGTTGTTACCGTTGGGTGAGGCGGCGGTGGCGGTAGGCGCAAACGCCGTGGTCGACGCGGAGTCCGAACTGGTCGATGCGCCGGAGCCTGCCGCCGGGCCGGATGCAGAGCCGGACACTGAGCCGCATACCGAGCCGGATACGGAGCCGGAGACTGAGCCGGAGACTGCGCACGCCGCCGATGCCCCCGATCCGTACCGCAACGAGCCGATCTCGGCGAGCGTCGAATGACCGGTCGAAAGCCCAAGCGTCCCGGCGGTCCCCGTCGTCCGGCACCCAAGCGGGACCCGTTCACCACGCCCGTCGACCCCAAGGCCGAAGGGCCGATGCGCGTGCAACGTGCGCTGGCCCGGGCGGGGCTGGCCTCGCGCCGTGAAGCCGATCGGCTGGTCGCCGAAGGGCGCGTGCACATCAACGGAATTCCGGCGCTCACCGGACAAGTCGTAGATCCCACGCGTGATGTGATCACCGTCGACGGGCGCGCGGTGAAGACGGCCGTGACCAGCACCACGTGGATGGTGCTGCACAAACCGTCGGGCGTCATGACGACCAAGAGTGATCCGGAAGGACGGCCCACGGTGTTCGAGTTGGTCGCGCCGGTGCCCGGGTTGGTGTACGTCGGTCGGCTTGATTTTCTCACCGAAGGATTGCTGCTGCTGACCACCGATGGGCAGGCGGCGCATCGGCTCACGCATCCCAGCCGTGAGGTGGAGCGCACGTACGTGGCCATTGTGCGCGGCGATGCGCCCGGTGCTGTGCGCGCCGCGCGCCGCGGGGTCGAGCTCGAAGATGGCCCGGTGCATCCCGTCTCCGTGCAGGCGGAGTCACTCGGCGAGCGTCGGTGGTCGTTTGAAATCACACTCATCGATGGTCGCACGCGCGAAGTGCGCCGCCTCTGTGAGGCACTTGGGTTAACGGTGGAGCGTTTGATTCGAACGCGGTACGGACCGGTCTCGCTCGATGATCTGCCCGTGGGCGAAAGTCGTCCACTCACCTCGCGCGAACGGACGGTGATCGAGGCGCTGAGCGGCAGCTGAGCGGCCGCGCCACGGTGGCGACCCGGCACCCGGTGAACGCCCGTGGGTAGCGCAGGGTATGCCTGTAGATGAGGTTCATCGGTACCGGCATTACGCATCGCTCCTGCGCACCGCGCGGGGTTTTCTGACTTTTGAGTGGAGTACTGCTCGTTGACCGTTCCTCCCATTCCGGCGGCGAACCCGGCGGCTGTCCGGCGTGATCCGGCCTCCACGGCCGACAGTGCCCCGGCACAATCGGGCAGTGTCAGCGCCGACGTACAACTGGTGCAAAGTGTGTTGCACGAAGTGGCCCGCCGCATTGTGGGGCAGGACAATCTCGTGGAGCGATTGGTCATCAGTCTGCTCACTGGCGGTCATGTGTTGCTCGAAGGTGTTCCGGGGCTCGCCAAGACACTCACGGTGCGCACGCTCGCGGAAACGGTGCACACCACGTTCCAGCGCATTCAGTTTACGCCGGATCTGCTGCCCGCCGACGTCATCGGGACGCAGATTTTTGATCAGGCGACGGGTGAGTTTCGCGTGAAGCACGGTCCGATTTTCGCGAACATCATTCTGGCCGACGAAATCAATCGCGCGCCGGCCAAGGTGCAGGCTGCGTTGCTCGAGGCGATGCAGGAAAAGCAGGTCACCATTGGTGGCACGACCTATCCGCTCGATGAGCCGTTTCTGGTGCTTGCGACGCAAAACCCGATCGAGCAGGAAGGCACGTATCCGCTGCCGGAAGCGCAGGTGGATCGTTTCATGTTCAAGCTGCGTGTGGGTTACCCCTCGCGCGCGGAAGAAAAAGAAATCCTGCGTCGTATGGCGAGTGGTGGAACGATTCCGGTGGCGGCGGTTGCCACGCCCGCGCAACTGCTCGACGCACGTCGCCGCATCTCCGAGATGTACATGGATGATCGGCTCGTCGACTACATCGTGGAGCTCGTGCATGCGACGCGATATCCCAAGGACGTCGGACTCGCCGACCTGGTGCCGCTCATCGAGTTTGGTGCGTCGCCACGTGCCACCATTGCGCTCGGCCAGGCGTCGCGCGCACACGCCTTTTTGCGCGGTCGCAGTTTTGTCACGCCCGACGATGTGAAAGCCATCGCCCCGGATGTGCTGCGTCATCGGGTGCTCACGACGTTCGAAGCCGACGCCGAAGGCGTGACGTCGGACGCCATCGTCACGCGCATTCTGGGGCGCGTCGAAGCGCCGTGAGCGAGCCGTTTGTCGTCCCATCCGATGTGCTGCGACAGGTGCGGCGTCTCGAACTGCGGACGCGTCGCCTGGTGGATTCACAGTTCGCGGGAGACTACCGCTCGCTGTTCAAGGGGCAGGGCATGGAGTTTTCGGAAGTGCGTGAGTACCAGCCCGGCGACGAAGTCCGCACGATCGACTGGAACGTGTCCGCGCGCATGGGACGCCCGTTCGTCAAACGCTATGTCGAAGAGCGCGAGCTGACCGTGATGCTGGCGCTCGATGTCTCCGGCTCCGCGCAATTCGGCACGGGTGCGCGCTTCAAGTCGGAGCTGACGGCGGAGCTGGCGGCAGTGCTCGCGCTGGCCGCCGTGCGCAACAACGATCGCATCGGACTGCTCTGTTTTTCGGACCGGGTGGAGCACGCGGTCCCACCGCGCAAAGGCCGCCGGCATGCGCTGCGGGTGCTCCGCGATCTGCTCATGATTCGTCCGGTCGGTCGGCGCACCGACTATGCGGTGGCGCTCGAGCGACTCGGTCGACTTCTGCCGCATCGTTCGGTGGTATTTGTGTGCTCCGATTTTGTGGGTGACAATCTCGAACGTCCGCTCTCGTTGCTCGCGCAGCGGCACGACGTCATCGCGATCACCGTGGAGGATCCGGCTGAGGTGGTGTTGCCCGACGTCGGCGTGGCGAGATTGTCCGATCCGGAAACCGGTGAGGTGGTGGACGTCGATACCAGTGATCCGGAGGTGCGCGCATGGTTTGCAGCGCAGATCGCCGAAGAGCAACGCGTGCGTCAGAAAATGTTTGGACGGCTCGGGATAGACGAAGTGCTGGTGCGCACAGACTCGGGATACGTCGAGCCGCTGCTGGCGTTTTTCCGGGCCCGCGCGAGGCGTGCGCATGGCGCGGTGCGCACGGCCGTACGTCCCGCCGTCGCCGGCAGCGCCGCGTAATGCGCCGCGCAATGTGCCGCGCAATGTGCCGCGCAATATGCCGCGCCATGAGCCGCGAATTGCGCGGGCATCGTGACGCGCGAGCGTCGTGCAGCGCGTGCGGCATGCAACGGCCAATCGTGCTGCGCGCGTTCCTTTTCGCGTTTGCGGCCGCGCTGTGCGCGCCGCTGCCTGTTCACGCGCAAGCGGCAACGCCACGGTCGCCGATTTCCGGCGCGGCGCCCTCCGTGCGCACCGATGTGCAAGCCGGCGTCGTGGTGCGCCCGGACACCGTCACCGTTGGTGATCCGTTCACGATCACGGTACGTGTACGCGTGCCGGTCACGGCGCTCGTACGCTGGCCCGTGCTCGATGACACGGCGGCGAAGATCGCGCTTCGCGCGCCCATGCAACGGCGCGATGGTCCCACTGATGTGAGTGGCCGCGAAGAGATCGCGGAGTTTGAGGTCGCCGCCTGGGATACCGGGCGGGTGACCACACAGTGGCCGCCGGTCACCGTGATCGTGGGGAGTGACACCGTCAACATCTCGCTTGCGGAAGCGGGCATCGTCGTGCGGAGTGTGCTCAGCGCCGACACGGCGGAGCATGTACCGCGGCCTGCCAAACCGGTCTTTGAGCAAGCGGTGCCGTGGTGGCAGCGTTGGTGGCTGGCGGCACTGGTGTTTGCCGCACTGGCAACGCTCGCGTACCTGCTGTGGAGAAAACGTCGCCGCGTGGTCGTGAGCGTGGCAGGGCCGAGGCTTGGTCCCTACGAGCACGCCATGCACGCCTTCGATCGGCTCGAACGACTGGCCCTGTCCGACGCCGGTGAGCATGGGCGTGCGTCGGTACTGGCCATCGACATTCTGCGCGGCTACCTCTCGGCACGCATTCCCATCACGTCACGCGCGCAAACGAGCGCCGAGTTGCTGGCGTCGGTGGGTGATGACACGCGCATTCCGCTCACGCGCCTCATTCAGTTGTTGGTGCATACCGACGCCGTGAAGTTTGCCCGTCGACGGGTGACGCACGAGGAGGCGCGTGCGATGACGGCGGAAGCGCGTGCGATCGTGGAATCCGTCGAAGACGTTGAGCGGGTGCGGCGTGCACAGGCCGAGGCGGCGGCGCGAGCGCAGGCCGAGCGCGCGACGGACATGGCCGCTCCACCCAATCGGCGCGAGCCCACAGGGGTCGCCTGATGGAATGGCTGCGGAGCTGGTGGGCATCACCAATGGCGGTGATGCAGAGCCTGGAGTTCGCTCGGCCGTGGGTGTTGCTGCTGCTGCTCGCGATCCCAATGTGGGTGTGGTGGCACCGTCGCACACGACCACCGGCCCTCGTCTTTTCACGCGCCGGCTTGCTCTCGACGGGGCCACGTGGCGGCACACGGCTCGCGCGCGTGGCGCCGGTGTTGCGTTGGTTGGCGATCGCCGGATTCATCGTTGCCCTGGCGCAGCCACGGACCGGTGCGCGCACGCAGAATGTCACGCGCGATGGTATCGATATCGCACTGGTGGTCGATATTTCGAGTTCGATGTTGGCCGAGGATTTTCAGCCGCAGAACCGCATGGAAGTGGCCAAGGAAAAAGCCAAGGCTTTTGTCACTGGTCGCCGTACCGACCGCATCGGCGTCATCGCCTTTTCGGGCGAAGCGCTCACGCAGGTGCCGCTCACGGCCGACTATCCCGTGGTCCTCGCGGCGATCGACAATTTGCAGCCCGGACAGTTGATTGACGGCACCGCAATCGGCACGGCGATTGCGACGTCGGCCAATCGGTTGCGCAGTGCGGGCGGTCGCTCGCGCGTCATGCTGCTGCTGACCGACGGCGAGAACAATCGCGGCGAGATCGATCCGCGTACGGCTGCACAGGCGGCTGCGGCATTTGATATCCGGATTTACGCGATTGGCATCGGCAGCGAAGGGATGGCGCCGATTCCAGTCTCACGCGGGCTCTTCGGTCTGCGCTACGAGAATCGTCCGGTCCGCATCGACGAGGCGCTCTTGACGGAAATCTCCGAGTCATCGGGCGGCCGGTACTTTCGTGCGCGGGACGCCGAAGCGCTGCAGGCCATCTTCGAACAGATCGACCAGCTGGAGCGATCCCCGGTAGATGCGAAGAGTTTTGTCCGCTTCACGGAGCGCTTTCACTGGCCGTTGGCCTTGGCCATGTTCGCGCTGCTCGGAGAGGTCTGGTTGCTGGCTTGGCGAGGGCCATTGCCATGACGTGGCCCGACGTGCGGTTTGATGTGTCGTGGCCAATCGCCGTGGCGATCGTGCTGTTGGTGCCGCTCCTCGTCACGCTGGCGGTTGGTCGTGCGCGTCGTCAGCGTTCGGTGCGACTGGCGCGCTTCGCATCGGTGCCAACGTTGCTGCGACTCGGCGGTGCGCCCGGGAGCCGACGCGGCCAAATGCTTCGACTGCTCGGTGTGGCGCTGCTCAGCGCGGTGGCGCTCACCGGTCCGCGCTGGGGCATGCTCACCTCGCAGGAGACCCGTCGCGGTATCGATGTGGTGGTGGCACTGGACGCCTCGCTGTCGATGATTGCGCAGGATGAACGGCCGTCGCGACTCGAGCGCATGAAGCAAGAGGTCCGACGACTGCGTGCCTCGCAACGCGCCGATCGCATGGCGTTGATTGCGTTTGCCGGACGGAGCTACATTCTCACGCCGCTCACCGCCGATGACGGGGCGCTCGAGCTGTATCTTGAAAACCTGAATCCGGATGTGGTGGGGCAGGCCGGCTCCTCAATTGCGCGCGCCATCCGACAGGGGACCGAGTTGCTAGGCGCGTCTACCGGTTCGTCCGATCGCGCGTTGGTCATCATGAGTGATGGCGAAGCCTTTGAGCCGGTTGAAGATGTGCGCGCCGCCGCCACGGAGGCGGCACAGCAGGGCATCGTGCTGGTGACCGTGGGATTCGGCACGCTCGAAGGTGCGACGATTCCGGAACTGGTGGGCACGAGTGTGCGCGAGAAGCGCGATGAGCAGGGACAAGTGGTGATCACAAAGTATGTGCCTGAGCTGTTGGAGGCTGCGGCCCAGGCATCGGGCGGTGTGTTTGTGCCGGCAGATGTGACCGATCGCGCCGGACGGGTGCGTGCGGCGCTGTCCACGCTGCGGACGGAGCGGCGCGCGGTGTCGTCTCGCGAAGATCATGCCTCGCGCTTTACCTGGTTCCTGCTGCCGGCGCTGCTACTGTTGCTGCTCGACACGTGGCTCGTGCAGCGACCCGCACGGCGCGCCGCGTTGATTTCATCGTCGGCCGTGACAACGCCGGAAGGAGCAGCGCGGGCGACGGGCGGGGCAATCGTTGGTGTGGTGAGTGCATTGGCGATACTGCTCGGTGCATGTGCGCGCGAGCCGGATCCGGCTCGGCGTCTCGAGGCGGGTGATGCCCTCGGTGCGGCGCAGGCGTATGCGAACATGATCGCGCGCGGCGATACGTCGTACACCACGCGCTACAATCTTGCCACCGCGCTGTTCGCAGCCGATTCGTTGGGTGCGGCCAACGAACTGTTCGAACAAGTGCGTCGTGGTGCCGATGGTGAAGTGCGTGCGCGTGCGCGGTACAACGAAGGCTTGTCACATTTGACGCACGGTCGCGCGACCGATGGTGACACGGCCAACACCGCCTTTGCGAAAGCGCGTGAGTTGTTCCGCGCGTATTTGTCCGAGCGTTATGCAGACGAAGACGGCAAATGGAATTACGAGTTGGCACTGCGCCCGCCGCCCCCCATGGGCGGCGGTGGTGGGGGCGGCGACAATGACGACCAGAACGCGGCACAGTCGGAGTCGCAGCCCCAATCCGGGCAGCTCGACGAGGCGCAGGCGGAGGCGCTGCTGAACAGTGCCGCGCGTGAAGAACGCGATGTGCAGGGGCGTCAGCAAAAAATGGTGCGGCGGCCGCCGCCGCCGGGCGGACGCGACTGGTGACCGGAACCAGGTGGCCCTCATGCGTCGGCTCGACGCTCCGTGCTCGACACGTTGGCCTGGCGATGTGTCTGGCCATCGCTGCCGCCGTCGGCGTACCCGTACCTGTGCATGCGCAGCCGCGCGCGCCGGAAATCCAGAATCGTGTGCGGCTCGATCCATCACAGCCCGTGGACTTTCGCGTGATGATGGTGCCCGACACGGTGTATGTTGGGCAGCAGGCGACGTACGAAATGGGTGTATTTATCACCGAGGCCGCGCAGTTGCGCATGCGACGCAATCCCGAAGTGGTACCGGCGGAACTGCGCGGTGTGCTCGCCTACGACCTGGGCGGACCGCAGTCGCTGCCGGCGCTCAATCAGAACGGACAACGCACCTTTCCGCACGTCCTGCAGCGTGCCCTGTTTCCGCTCGCCACCGGCCGGATCACGATTCCCGCGTCACAGCTGTCCTACGCACTGCCGCGCTCCGCCAGCTATTTCAGTCGCGAAGAAACGGCCGTGGTGCGGGCCGATGAAGTCACACTCGTCGCGAAGCCGTTGCCCACGATCAACCAGCCGGCGTCGTTCTCGGGTGCAGTGGGAGTCCTCACGGTGCAGTCGCGCATCGACGTCCCTGGTGCGCGTGTTGGCGAGCCGGTGGTCGTGACGGTTCGCGTGGGTGGACGCGGCAATGTGAAATTGTGGCCGCGGCCCACGCTTTCGGCGACGAGCGCATCGGTGGTCGCGGCCGGTGAGCGTGTTCGCATCGATACTACGGGGCAGTACGTGCGCGGCTCGAAGGAGTTCGACTGGCTCGTGACGCCGGAGCGGGAAGGGCGACTGGTGATCCCGGTGGTCGACTACCCGTTCTTCGATCCGTACGATGAAGCGTACCGCACTGCGACAAGCGACTCCATGTCGCTTTCCGTGACCGCTGGACAAATCGCGGCGGTCGATTCGCTCGAAACGGCCGCGAATATGCTCAGCATTCGCCGTGTCGACCGCGGTCCGCTGCGCGCGCCGATCGACGAGCAGCTGCTGCTGTGGGCGCTTGTGGCGTTCGCGCCGGTACCGGCCGTGTGGATGCGTCGTCGGCAGAAAATTGCGCGCGCTCAGGGCATCAGACCCACGAACGCTGGTGAACGCGAGCAGGCGCAGTCTTCCGGCGTCGAGGCACGCGCAGCCGTCGCGCCGGCGCATCCGGTGCGTGTAGCGGCGTCGGCACTTCGCCGCCGGTTCCTCGACGATCTGGCCGTGCGACTCGACACCACGTCCACGCAACTGGTGGAACGCACGGCGTTGCAACAACGTCTGCGTCGGCGCGGGGTCACGCGTGACACCACGCGCGAGGTCATGTCTCTCCTGTCGCAGCTCGATGAAGCAGCGTGGTCGGCCGTGACCACGGTGGGCGGCGGTGTGGCACAGCGTGAGCCGTCCTGGACCGAACGCATCCGGGAACTGACCACACGTGTGATCGACGAAGCCATGCCGACCCGTTCCGGGACGAAGGCCTCGGCAGCCGCCCGCGCGGTCGCCGATGGTGCGCGCGATACACCCGTGCGAGACAGTGGAACCGGGAAACGCACGCTGATGTGGTGGGTTGTCGTGGGCGCTGGGCTCGCGTTGGGTGTCGGTTCCAATCTGTCGGCGCGCGGCGCCGCGTTCGATGCGGCGATCGCGCTGTACGACAGCGGTTCCTTCGCCGATGCATCGATTGCGTTTTTCGCGATCGCTGATCCCGCACCTCGGCACGCGGATGCATGGGCCAACGCCGGCACTGCGGCCTGGGCCGCCAGCGATACCGTGGGGGCAGTGATTGGTTGGCAGCGCGCCTTGCGCCTCGAACCGATGTCTCGCGACCTGCGTGAGCGGATTGGACTGTTACCGGTTTCGTCGCGCGACGGACTGGCGCAGGTGCCGGGTGTGCCGCGCGAGCTTCCCATACTGCTCGCGGTCGCACTCTGGTGTGTGGCGTGGGGATTACTCGCCCTGAGCGCGACACGCGGACGACGCGGCTGGTGGACGTCGGGTGCGATGTTGATGCTGTTGGCCATCGCCGCGACCGTATGGCACGGGATACTTGTCGCACGACTTTCGGCTACCAACCTCGCCGTGGTCGAAGCGCGAGTGCCCATGCGCGTCTCGCCGGGTGAAGTGGCGAATGCCAATGGTGACGCCGAACCGGGCGACGTGATCGCGATTGGCGAATCGCGTATCGACGCCACGCGCGGTGAGCGATGGCTTGCCGTGCAGCATGTTGACGGGCGGCTGGGCTGGCTTCCCGAGCGAGTGCTGCAAAGTTTGGCATCGTCCGGCGGTCGCTGATGCCGCACATTCGCGTGTTGAGCGGTCCCGTGGCCGACCAGATTGCGGCCGGTGAGGTCGTTGAACGTCCGGCATCGGTCGTGAAGGAGCTGGTGGAGAACGCACTTGATGCCGGTGCGACCACCATCGATATCACCGTCGAAGACGGGGGGCGCGCGCTGATTCGCGTCGCGGACAACGGCTCCGGCATGTCACGCGACGACGCCGTGTTGTCGCTGGAACGGCATGCCACGAGCAAAATCACCACCGCCGAAGATCTGGTCGGCGTGGCGAGTTTCGGCTTCCGCGGTGAAGCGCTGCCGGCGATCGCGTCGGTGTCGGAGTTCGTGGTGGAAACGGCGCCCGACGACGGCGCTGGTACGATTGTGCGAGGGCAGGGCGGCGAGATCGCCACCGTGCAGGACGGTGCGCGTCGGCGCGGCACGACCATTCACGTGCACCGGTTGTTCTTCAACACACCCGCGCGACAAAAATTTCTCAAGGGCGCGCGGAGTGAGTGGCGCGCCATCGCTGAAACCGTCGGCAGCATTGCGCTCTTGCGACGCGATGTGCATTTCGTGCTGCGGCACGACGGCAAGACAGGACTCGATTTGCCCGTCGCACCCTCCCTGCGGGCCCGGCTCGCGGCGCTATGGGGCCATGAATCCATCGCGCGATTCGTCGACGTGGATGATGTGTACGGCGTCGTGCATGTGCGCGGGCTCGTGGAACGTCCCGCCGACGTGGGGACGCGCACGCGTCGGGTGTTGCTGGTGATCAACGGGCGTGTCGTGCGCGACACGGGCATTGTGCGTGCCGTGGAAGCGGCGTATCGCAGTACGCTCCCGTCGGGACTGCGCCCGTCGATGGTACTTGAGCTCACTCTGCCCGCGAACGAAGTCGATGTCAATGTGCATCCTGCAAAGTCGGAAGTGCGATTGCGGGAGCGTTGGCCCATCGAACGCGCGGTGGAGCACATCATTCGACGCGTGCTGGGGGAGTTTGATGCAGCGGCGGGACTCGGCTGGCGCACCTGGACCGCGTCGCCCGACGCGGCGTCAACCGCGACGCCAATCGCCCCGCGCGATATCGAACCGTGGATGTTGCGCGCGCAGACCGCCGGTGACGCGTTGTTCAGTGGGGACGCAGTGGCGGCAGCAGCGGTGCCTGATGATCGCGTCGATACCAACACCGGTGTGCGCGCCTCCCCCCACGCCACGACACCAGCGCCGCGCGATGAGCCCGCGCTCCCGCTGTCGTCGGAAGCGATTGTCGTGCCGCCACTGCTACAGTTGCGCCGCACCTACCTCATGTTCGAACACGCCGAGGGCGTGGTGCTCATCGATCAACACTCGGCGCACGAACGTGTGTTGTACGAACGGTTTCTCGATGCGATGGCACAGGGCACGGCACCCGCGCAGCGTTTGTTGTTTCCGCTCACGCTGCACCTGTCGGCGCAGGAAGCCGATGCCTTTGAGGCGCAGGCGGGTACGTTCCGGCAACTTGGATTCGAGGTGGAAGCGTTCGGTGGCCACACGCTGCTCGTGCAGTCGGTCCCCATGCCGCACGCGAGATTCGACGCTGAACGTTGCCTGCGTGATACACTCGCGGCGTTAGCCGGCGATCGGTCCCCGTCTGATGCGTCGCGGCATGAGCGGCTGGCGGCAACTGTTGCGTGCAAGGCTGCGGTGAAAGCGGGCGACCCGCTGTCCCAGGGCGAAATGCGTGCCCTGTACATTGATCTCGCACGCACCACGTTGCCGGTGCATGACGTGCACGGTCGCGCAACGATTGTGCGCTTGTCGTGGGACGAACTCGAACGACGCTTCGGTCGCGCGTAGTGTCGGGAAACGTCCGGGTGATTTGTGGGCCAACCGCCGCCGGCAAGACCGCCGCGGCCATGCAACTCGCCGCTCAGCACCCAGTCACGATCATCAGCGCTGATTCGCGGCAGATCTATCGCCGGTTTGATATCGGGACTGCCAAACCGAGCGTCGCCGAGCTGACGGCGGTGCCGCACGTGGGCGTTGATGTGGCCGATCCGATGGAGCGGTGGTCCGCGTGGCAATGGGCGGCCATGGCGCGCGACGCAATCGCCGACGCGACCGCGCAGCAACGCATTCCGGTCGTGGTGGGCGGCACCGGATTCTATTTGCGCGCGCTCACGGAACCGCTCGCCGCACTGCCGCCGCTCGACGAAGCACGTCGTGACGCGTTGCATGCCTGGCTCGACACGCAGCCTCGGGAGCTCTGGCGTGCCTGGTGCGATCGACTTGACCCTGACCGCGCGGCGCTCGGACCCGTCCAGTGGCGTCGCGCCATCGAGACGGCGCTGCTGACCGGGGCGCGCCTGAGTGCACTGCACACACTGCACCCACAGCCTTCGGACGCCCCGCGCCTGCGCGTGCGCTATCTTCTCGTCGATCCGGGTGCGCCGCTCGCCGATCGCATCGCGCAGCGGGTGCTCGACATGCTGGACGCTGGCTGGGCCGACGAGGTGGAGCGACTTCGGCACGATGTGTCGTCAGATGCGCGCGCGTGGCTGGCCACGGGATACGGTGAAGTGTTGGCGCACGTTGAAGGGAGACTGTCAAGAGCCGAGATGATTTCGCGCGTGACCATTCGCACCCGTCAGTACGCGAAGCGGCAACGCACATGGTTTCGGCATCAACTCGATAACGCGCTCGTGACGAAGGTGTCGCCGGGCGGGCAGGGGTTCATGGACCAGGTGAACGCCTGGTGGCGAGTTCACGATGAGGAGACGGTGTGAAGATCGGGATTACGTGTTATCCGACGTACGGTGGCTCGGGTGCCGTCGCGACCGAGCTTGGTATTGCGCTCGCGGCGCGCGGCCACGAAGTGCACTTCATCACGTATCAGCAGCCGTTCCGGTTGCCGAGTTTTTTGCCGCGTGTGTTCTTTCACGAAGTGGAGGTCGCACGCTATCCGCTGTTCGAGTATCCACCGTACGATCTGGCGCTGGCGGTGAAGATGCACGAAGTCGTGCGCGATCACGCGCTCGACGTGCTGCATTGTCATTACGCGATTCCTCATGCCACGAGCGCCTGGATTGCGCGCGAGATGCTGCGCGAGTCGGGCCAGGATGTCCGCGTCGTCACCACGCTGCATGGCACCGACATTACCATCGTCGGACAGGAACGCTCGTTCTTCACGATCACCAAGTTCTCGATTGAAAAATCGGATATCGTGACGGCCGTATCGGACTATCTCCGGGACGAAACGTATCGGGCGTTTGGCTGCACCGGATGTGAGGTCGAAGTGATCCACAACTTCATCGATCCGCAGGTCTTCGATCGCGCACGCTATCCGTTGCCGTTTCCGCCGGAGCTGCGGGGTGACCGGAAAGTGCTCATGCACATCTCGAATTTTCGCGCTGTCAAGCGTGTACGCGATGTGGTGCGAGTCTTTGCCGAGGTACATCGCACCGTGCCGTCCATGCTGGTGATGGTTGGCGACGGGCCCGAGCGCGTCGAAGCCGAAGCGGAAGCGCGGGAGTTGGGTGTGCATGCCGATGTGCACTTCCTCGGCAAGATCGATGCGGTCGCGCCACTGCTGGCGGGTGCCGATCTGTTCCTGTTGCCCAGTCAGACGGAATCGTTCGGATTGAGCGCACTCGAGGCGTTGGCTTGTGGCGTACCGGTGATTGCATCGGATGTCGGTGGATTGCCCGAAGTGATTCGGCACGGGGTGACCGGATTTCTGCGACCGCTCGGCGACGTGTCCGGGATGGCGCATGATGCGATTGCACTGCTTGGTGATGAGGCGCGGTGGTTGGCCATGAGTGACGCGGCCGCGCTTGATGCGCGCACCCGATTCGCCGACCGCGAAGTGGTGGCGCAGTATGAAGCGTTGTACCGGCGTGCGGTAGACATCGCATGACGCTGTGGCAGGCCATTGTGCTCGGACTGGTGCAGGGGCTCACCGAGTTCTTGCCCGTCAGCAGTTCCGCGCATCTTTCGCTGGCGCCGTGGCTGCTTGGCTGGCAGGCGCCGGGCTTGTCGTTTGATGTCGGGTTGCATCTCGGATCGCTGGCCGCCGTGGCATGGTATTTCCGGGCCGACTGGAACGAGTTGATTCGGGCCGCGCTCACCATGCTGCAGACGCGCCGCGTGCAATCGCTGGCCGACCGACGTGTGTTGTTGCTGATCGCGGCCACGATTCCCGCTGGTGTCGGTGGCCTGTTGCTGCAGGACTACGCCGAAACCGTATTTCGACATCCGGCGATCACGGCCGGCGCGCTGATCGTGCTGGGGCTGCTCCTGTGGCTCGTCGATCGTTCGGCGAGCACGGAGCGCACGCTCGATGTCTTGACCGCGCGCGACGCCTGGCTGATCGGATTCGCGCAGGTGTGCGCGCTGGTGCCCGGTGTGTCGCGTTCCGGCGCGACGATGACGGCCGGTCGCGCGGTGGGGCTTGATCGCGGTGCCGCCGCACGCTTCAGCTTTCTGATGAGTTTTCCGATCATCATGGCGGCGGTCGTCTTCAAAGTGCCCGATCTCATTCGCGCCGGCGGAGCGGTGATGCCGCTCCTGGTCGGAATCGCAGCCGCCGCACTCAGCAGTTGGCTCGCCATCACCGTGTTGCTGCGGTTTGTCGTGCGGCACAGCTTCGGTGTGTTTGCCGTGTATCGTGTGCTGTTGGGGATGTTCGTGTTTGCCTTGCTCGCGTGGCGCGGTGCGCCCGCCGCCTGAGCTGATGTCACGCGTGGCCATGCTCGATGGCGTGCCGCTCGATCTTGACCGCTCATGCATCAGTCAGCTGGTGCATGAATCATCGGTGAGTTCCACGATGGATCTCGCGCACGCGCTGGCGGACGACGGCGCGTTGTCGGGCACCGTGGTGGTGGCCGATGTACAACGCGCCGGACGTGGACGGGGTGGCAAGCTGTGGCATTCGGCCGCAGGCGACGGCCTGTGGTGCACGGTGATTGTTCGTGATGCGCCGGTCAGCGGTCTCGGGGTGCTGTCGCTGCGGGTCGGCGTGGCGATTGCCGATGTGGTGCGGCCGTGGTGTGACGGAGCGCTCGGGCTCAAGTGGCCCAATGATGTGTTGCTTTGCACCACACTGCCTCCGGAGCGAGCCGATGCGTTGGCATGGCGTAAGCTTGCCGGTGTGCTCGTGGAAGCCCGGTGGCGCGATGCGCAGGTGGAGTGGATCGCAATTGGCATCGGGCTCAATCTGCGCGAGTCAACCGCCGTGGTACCCACGGCCGCACTTCGCGAAGGCGTCCTCCGGGCTGATGTCCTGCAGGGGCTGATCCCACGCATCCGCGAGGCTGCGCACGCGCGCGGTGGACTGTCTGCGGCGGAGTTGGCGACGTGGGAGACCTATGACATGGCGATGGGGCGGAGGTGCAGTGCGCCGGAACGCGGTGTGGTGGCGGGTGTGCAGGCGGATGGAGCGCTGCGGGTTACGCTGGCTGATGGGAGCGAACGCCCTCATCGGTCCGGATCACTGGCCTTGGTCTCGGAGGATGTGACGTGCTGATCGTGTTCGATGTGGGGAACAGTGAAACCACCGTCGGACTCTTCGACGGCCCGCGACTCGTCGCGCACTGGCGCGTGACCACTGATGTCGGGCGCACCTCCGACGAGTTCGGATTGTTGTTGCTCGCACTGCTGCAGTCTGTCGGTGTCGCGGCCGAACAGGTGGTCGCGTCGGCGATTGGCTCCGTCGTCCCGCCGATCACCGCTCCGTTGTCGGACGCGTGCGTGCGCTATCTGGGTGCGCCACCGGTGGTCGTTGATGCGCGCGCCGCCTTGCCCATCACGGTGGCCGTTGATGACCCGCTCACCGTGGGAGCGGACCGTCTCATCAACACACTCGCCGCGAGTCGTCTCTACAATCGTGATACCATTTGCGTGGATCTGGGCACCGCGACGACATTCGACTGCATTACGGCAGATGGTGTTTTTCTGGGCGGTGTCATCATGCCCGGCGTGCGGACATCGGCGGAGACGCTCACGCGACGCACGTCAAAGTTGCCGGCCACGGAGATTGTGGCGCCGGCGCGCGTGATCGGCACGCGCACCGAAGAATGCATCCGTGCCGGCGTGCTGTATGGCGCAGCCGACGCCATCGATGGGATGGTGCGGCGCATCAAGCGCGAGTGGCCGCGTCCGGGCACGCCGTACGTGGTGGCGACAGGCGGGCTGGCGGAGGTGCTGCAGCCCTACTGCGAGTCGTTTGACCTGGTGGCCCCGTACCTGACGCTGGACGGCCTCAGGATGGCCCACGAGCATCTCAGCCGGACCTAGTCCACTGCCGACCAGGCAGTCGAAGCGATTTATTTGGCATGATTCACTGTCAAAACGGCCTGTGTCTAGCGAGCTAAACCGTTACGAAATAGCGGCTTACGTGTTGATCACGGGCGCGCGCGCTGGGCTTGACGATCCTCGCCCGATCGGGTAGCCTTATGCAGCGTTAGCACTCACACGCGGTGAGTGCTAACCGTTGTGCCGTCAGCGGAAACACTGCTGACTCACCTTTCGGAGGCTTCACCTTATGACCACTCAGAGTGCCGCGAAAGTTGCGCCGCTCGCCGATCGCGTTGTCATCAAGCCGCTTGAAGAAGCGGAGCAGATGCGCGGTGGCTTGTATATCCCGGATTCCGCGAAGGAAAAGCCGCAGCAGGGCGAAGTCAT